>DATGGW010000199.1:0-17203 GCA_035308345.1 Ktedonobacteraceae bacterium
GCGGCAAAGAATAGGAGGATACCGACCAGGCCAGAGAGCATTGCTACTACAGAAAGCAAGGTAAATACCCGCGACCAGCTCATGGCTGTGCGCCGCGCGCGCACAGGTATTTTCCTGGTAGGAGGCGTTGCGACCACAAAAGGCGGCTTATCGCCCCTGATCGCAGCCAGCAGCGCATCCACAAAAGCAGCGACGGTGGGGAAGCGCGCCGAGGGGCTTTTCGCCAGCGCAACTCGCGTCACCAGTTCCACCGCTTCGGACACGTCAGGACGCCAGTCACATAAAGAGGGGATAGGTTCATTCGCATGCTTTAGGGCTATCTCGCCCGCGCTCTCTCCATTATAGGGCAGACGGCCAGTTAGCAGGCGATAGAGCAATACACCCATAGCATAAATATCTCCGGCAGGCGAGAATATGCCAACTACCTGTTCCGGCGCGATATAGGCGGCATTACCCTCTTGCACCTGGGCCAAAACAGCATCTTCCTCCTGGTGGATATGCTGCATACTGAAATTTGTAAGAAGCAGATGTGCGTCACTCTCCACCAGTATGCTCGCAGGCTGGACATTTCCATGCACAATCTGTTGTTCATGAGCATACTGCAAAGCCGAACCCACCTGGGTAACAAACTGCACGACCAGCGAGAGGGGAAGAGATGCATCTGGATGCTCTGTCTCGAAGCGATGCAAAAACTGTTCAAGTGTCTCCGCCTCTGTAAGCTCCGTCACACTATACAGCAGGTCTTCACCCGCGCCATACTCAATCAAGGGCTGAATGTACGGGTGGTGACAACGCCAGACCTTTTCCACCTCGGCGGCAAAATACTCTTGAAAGTTGGTCGGGTCAGGAAATGCAGGCCGGAAGATGCGCAAAACGACATCAAATCCACCACGTGTTGTGGGGCGTGCGCGATACGTCTCAACCATTCCCTCGCTTTCCAGGCATTCCAGCAGGAAATAGTTACCCACCATCACCCCGGCGAGTTCTGCCATATCTCCCCTCTCTTCGCATATTGACTAACATGGACGCGATGAATCGCATCCCTACCTTAAATTGACGGTCCCGGTAGGTGACTCCTGAGCGCGCTAGCCGACATATTCCGGTAGGGAACAGCGCCATTGCTGGCAAGATCGTTCGCTCCCGTACTGGTTAGACAGAAGCTGATAAACGACAGCGCGACCCCCTGCGCAGCGTGATTACTGTACAGGTGTTCGATGGTCCAGAAGGGATACGTGCCGCTGGCTACCGAAGATGCGCTCGGATTTACGCCATTGATGGCAATACTCTGCGCTCCGCTTCCACTTCCCGGCGCATCTGCAAGCGGCATATAAGTGATGCCGCCCGTGACATACTGCACATTCCATCCCGCAGTGACACCACCTACCGTTTGCGCTGCCCCGTGCAGCACAAATCTCTCGAAAATAGTGCGAATTGTCGAATTCGCGGGCTGCGTGAGAATGACGATTGACTCATTTGAGCCGCCCACCTGGGACCAGTTAGTGATGTGGCCTGTATAGATAGCCTGCAACTGCGCGGCTGTAAGCTTTGTGACCTGCGTATCCGAGTTGACGACTACCGCGAATGTCAGGGCCGCTACCTGGTAGCCCACCAGTCCAGCGCGTCCGCTTGAAGGTAGATCGGAATACGCCAGGTCGACACTCCCATTTGCCAGCGCATCCAGGCCAGCCTGGCTATCATCGGCATTGTACGAAAAATACACATTATTGGAACACTGGTTGTTATAATCATTGGTAAGTTGCTGGATAGCGGGCACAAAGTTTGCCGAGCCATCCATATTAAGCGATCCCGTCGCGCAAGCAAAGGCAGGAATGGCCGGATTGGCCGGGATTGGCACAGGTGTCGGATTCGGCGTTGGCTGCATCGTCGGTGTGACAGTAGCAGTAGAGTGAGTTGTCGTCGGAGTCACCGTAACTGTGGGAGAAATCGCTGCTGCCGGGGTCACGCCAGTCCCAACCGTCGTGCCGGCAACATCCTGCCCTTTTTGCTGGTTCGCGACCGGTTTTGTGGATGGCGCTGGGAAGAGAAATGATGAGAAAAACGCGCCGGTAAGCCCGATCAAGAGCAAAATAACCACAAGCATGGGCAATAATTTTTTTTGCCATGGCTTCTGTTCACCATTACTATCCGGCTTTTTTTGTGCCTGCCCGGCAAGAGCAGGCGGCTCCGTTTCAGCAGTCGTATCTGCTGCAATGATTGGGGCAGTAGGTAGAGTGGAAGTGATCTCTGGCGCAATAGTTTTGTCGTGCAGGTAGTCTGCAGCAGTCAATGGAACAGAAGCTGTCTGTTCATTTCCAATAGGAGACCATTCGAGGGGTTCAACCGACCAGAACTGGTGGGCGTCTGCATCGTCATCATTTTGCAAAAAGTGCTTACCACCAGCGCCATACGTGGATGTATCCGCGCTGGCGGCTGGCGGGATTGGTTGCATTGGGGCTGCGCTGCTCGATGATGCTGCAAATTGTTCAGGTGGCGCAGGAAGATTAACCGGCGGCGTATACGGATCCCCAGGCGCAATTACATTGCTCTGCGTTAACTGGCGCGTTGTGGCAGGCACAGACCTGGCAACGGGCGAGGCCACAGGCGAAAATGTGACCGCAGCCGTTAGAGCATTACTCATTTCCTCCGCCGAGGCAAAACGGTCATCCGAACGCTTGCGCATAGCCATTTGCAACACGCCGTCAACCGCATCCGAAATGCCTGCATCAATCGAACGCGCCGAGGGTGTTTGCTGGCGCACATGTTTGAGCAGCACTTCAACAGGCGTTTGTCCGCTAAAGGGAGGATAGCCTGTGAGGATGCGGAACAGCAATACACCAAGAGAATAGATATCGCTGGCGCGTCTCAAGACTCCCAGGGATTGCTCCGGGGCGGCATATGCTGCCGAGCCCCAGCCAATGCGCGTCAACGATTGCTGGCTATCGTCATAGCCGCGCACAATGCCAAAATCTGCCAGCAGCATGCGTCCATCAGCAGCCACAAACACGTTCGCCGGTTTAATGTTGCCATGAATGACATCGCGCTCATGCGCATATTCAATAGCGCTGCATAACTGCTGCATGATAGGCAGCGCCTGCATGGCGGAAAACTTTCCCCCGACCTGTTTGAGCAAGTCTTCCAGCGTGCCACTCGCGATAAACGGCGTAACGGTATAGAGCAGCCCTTCACCCTCGCCAAATTCCAGGAATGGCAGGATATTTGGATGCTCAAACTGGCCAATTTTTTCTGCCTCGGCCATAAAATATTCACGGAAGGAATCGCGCTGCGCGTAACCGGGGCGGAAGATCTTCACCGCTACCTGGTAGTTGCCCTCACCAACCTGGCGACCACGATACACATCTGCCACGCCTCCCCGGCTGATACACTCGATGAGGAAGAAATCACTCAGCTGCACACCTTCAAGAAGATCAGACATTTGACACCCCACAATACGTCGTGATTAGTATCCAGTTCAATCGAACTAAACGCGATGGGCACAAAATTTCGGGGAGAGATGGCATCGCGTGTGGGGAAGCAGACGATCAATAAACCAAAAGTACCAGGCAGCACTCTGGCAAAAGCGGCAAACGCAGTAGTAGCTCCAGGCTATTCTACAGAAGAACTCACTCGTTCTTCACAGGTGCAGTCGCAGGATCAGCAAACTCTATGCGCCCTCGCCACGATGTTTTTGAGAGCACGCGCAGCAGCAACAAAGCAGTCACAAGCGCCCAGAAGCAGAAAGCCATATCTTGTTCTAGAAAAGAACTATCGACCTGACCCTGGATCAGACCCGCCAGCATGGCCGCGCCTACGCCAACCACCATCCAGCGCAGGTGATCCCGCGTCTCGCTCTCAGCCGCGTGAAGTGTTTTAAGGATGCGCGTGAAAAGCCAGCCCAAAAGCGCGATGACAGCGATGACAGCCAGCAATCCGAAGACGCCCATGCTGACCCACACGTGCAAAAAGATATTATGTGGATGCGAGAGCGTCGGCTCGTCAGAAAGGCCCGTGAGTATATGTGTGCCGGGGACATAGAGCACCCAGTAGTGATGACCGGTCATGAGAGGATTGCTGCAGATAGTATTGGCGCTGTAATAACACAGCCAGTTATCCAGGCCAAAACCAAACAGGGGGCGATCACGAATCATCTTCAGGGCGCTCTCCCATAGATACAAGCGCTTGGTCAACGTGCTGACGCCTACTATACTTTGATGACGATTCAGAAACGAGATAATGGTATGACGGAACACAAACCCGCCTGCAAGCAACAGCACCACCAGCCCCAGGCAGCTTAGCAAGAACATCTTGCGGCTGCGCATGGAGAACAACACCACCAATATAGCCGAACACGCGATGGCTATCCAGGCTCCGGTGGACTGGCTCAGATAGAGCACGAACAACATGGGCAGCAACAAGATAGCTATCAGGATACGTATGCCCCAGGTGCGCAAGAACCCAAATACTTCTCGATGCCCTGTAATTAACAGAGCAAGACCGATAGGTAGTGAGTAATCAAAAAAGAGGCCGATGTTATTCGCGCTGCCATACAGAGCATGCACGCGCCTTATCCCATCCGGCTCCAATACCAGCGAGTTTCTAAACAAAAAATATTGCGCCAGCCCCTCTAACGTTATCACAAAAGCAGCGCCGAACAGCGCGAGCAGCAAACGCGCCACATCCTGGCGCGTGTGCAGGCAGTAGAATGCCAGCAGCAGGTAGAGCAAGGGGGCAATGATTTCTTCATGGAATGCTCGCAGCGCATTCTTATGCGCATAAGCGATCAAGACAGAAATGGCGGCAGCCAGCACAAAAACGAGCACAGGTATAGTAAAGTGGCCGAGTCGATCGCGCGCTTCACGCCATGAGAGACGATATTGCCAGGTGTTTTGCTGGAATAATGCCTGGATGAGAGCAATGGCAACACATACTCCAAGCGTTATTTCGGCAAGACTAAATTGATAATGGCTATAAACCGGCTTCGCAAGATAATAGTAGGGGAATGTCATCGGCAGCAGCGCTACCGCAAAAGGCAGGCGAAACCAGGCAAGCAGGGCGAAAATGACGAGAAATGGCAGAGAAAAGAGTGGATTGAGCGTAAATAGCCTGCTCGTGCCCAGATTGGCATTGCCTACTATATAATAGCAGGCCATCGAGAGAATAATGCCTGCTTCTACCAAACGATCTCGCCAGAAAGGTGAGAGTCTTTGTGAACTGCGCCTGTGCCCTTCTGGTGGGCGATCTTCTGATGTATGTAAGGCGCTTGCAACCTGATCTTGCTGATCTTGACCAGCAGACGTAGATACAAGGTCCTGACTACTCATACCATCGTTCACAATTCTGCGCAATTGCGCACAAATCCCGGGGTGATTAACTTTCTACCTCTGCAAATACAACGACATAGGCGTTGATTGCGCCGTAACTATAGCAAAATATTACCAGTTTGTCTACATAGCACGCGAGCACAACCAGGGCGGGGACAAGCCCACGCCCCTACGCTGTACGGGTGCGCGTCCGGTTCGTGTAGGGTACGGGCGGGGCTTGCCCCCGCCCTGGATGATCCCCCTGCAAGTTTACCTCACTAGTTCCCTCACGAACTGCTGGAAGACATGCGCGTGATGATCGATATCATCCTGTGTATGCTGGATAGAAACCGTCCACTGGTCGTCGAATCCCGGCGGGAAGAGGATGCCGCGATTAGCAAGGAAGAGCCAGTAAGCATACGAAACATCCATATCGATATCGAACCAGGCGCGGTAGTTGCGCGCGCGCTCATAGCGGAACATGGCGCAGCCCTTCGAGCCAATCTGGGCAACATGCATCGGCAGGTCGAACTCCTCGATGACCGCCTCATACTCTCTGCCAAGTTGCGCAGAAAGCGCGTTGGCATGCGCGTGGGCTTCCTGCGTGAATATCTGCGTCAATGTCACCAGCCCGGCGCGCATCGACATGGGATTGCCGTTAAAGGTGCCGAGGTGCAGCACTTCGCTGTGATTGATGTGGCGCATGATCTCTTCGCGCCCGCCAAAAGCGCCAATGGGCATACCACCGCCGATTGACTTGGCGAGACAGATCAGGTCGGGTTCCACCGGGTAGAGTTCGGTGACGCCGCCAGGAGCGACGGTGACGCCAGTTTTTACCTCGTCGAAGATCAGCAGCACATCATGCCTGCGCGTGATATCACGCACGTTCTTGAGATAGCCAGCCAGTGGCAGGATGATGCCCACGTTCATGATGACCGCTTCCATGATAACCGCCGCAACTTCGCCTTCGTGCTCGCTCAGGATGCGGTCAAGCGTCCCGGCATCGTTGTAGGGCGCGATGATGGTGTTATTCTTGAGATCAGAAGGGATGCCCTTCGAGGCTGGCACAGTGTTGGGATGTTCGATAGGACCGGCATCCTCAAGCGAAGGTTTCGTTGACATCAGAACCGTGTCGTGGTGTCCATGATAGCTGCCCTCGATCTTGACGATCTTGTCTCGACGGGTATGCGCGCGCGCCAGTCGCAGCGCATCCATGGTGGCCTCAGTGCCTGAGTTGCAGAAACGCACCTGCTCGATGGGTGCGAAACGACGCGCCAGTTCTTCCGCCAGGTAGACCACATCAGCGCTGGGCAGGGAATACAGGCTGCCCTTACCCAGTTGGTCACGCAGCGCTTCTACCAAGACAGGATGTGCGTGACCAACCAGCAGGCTGCCAAACGCGAGGTGGAAGTCGACATACTGGTTGCCATCAAGGTCCCAGATCTTGCTGCCTTCGGAGCGACTGATAAATAATGGATAGGGGGGAACAGCCTGAAATGAGCTTGATACGCCCATTGGCAACGACGCCTTCGCGCGTTCGTGCATCTCATGCGAACGCGGCGTTCGTTTGGGAAATTCCGCTTCCTCGCGGTCCACAATTCCCTGCACATGGTTACGATTGATTGTGATTGGTTCCCTAAGCATAGAAGCAACCTTTCATGGGAGGAACAGCAATTATTAGAGGATCAGGTCTACAATATCATTGTATTCTATAACCCCTATGTTTGACAATGTTATTTATAGCTTTTGGGGATATTTAGTACGAACATTATACTATTCTGACCGATTTTGTACGGATTTCGCAGTAATGTGCAACCAACCGCACCAATTCCGTAGTCACTGTAAGGGCGGGGGTAGAGTGGATGCGGGGTGGTGACCCTTGCGGTCGACCTCGCGCTCATCGCTGTATTACGCCCGGCTGTGTATCTGCTCCTGAGCAGGCGTTTTGAGGACAGGCGCGGGCGGCGGAAGCAGCGGTTTGCGGGTCAACCAGGCAAAGAAGCTGCCAGCCACCAGCAAGTATGCAGCGTAGAAAATACCCTGCAGGATGGTGGGAGCCTGGGCATAGCCCAGGAAGGTATGCAGGATATCGCCAAGCGTGCTATTCTCAGAGAGAATACGAGTAGTATCCCACATCGGCGTAGTGCCAATCGTCAACCAGCCAAGTTGTTGCATGTTCTGGATGGCATCGCCAAGTAATCCGGCAGCGAAGATCAGCAGGAGAATACCCATAACGCGGAAAAAGATGCGGAAGTCAAGCTTGTAACCCAGCTTATAAATAAGGAAGCTCAGGCCAATTGCGGCCAGCAAACCCAGGCTTGCGCCGAGTAAGAGCAACATGCCGTTGGTCTGGAAAGCGAAGGCCAGCGTAAAAACAGCCGTCTCCAACCCTTCGCGTCCTACGGTGGAAAAGGCTAGCAGGCCGAGCGCGAAACCAGACCCGGCAAGGCCAGCCTTCGCGATAATCTCACGTTTCAAGGAGCGACTGTGTCGCTGCATCCAGAAAGTCATGGTAGTAAGCAACACAACAGCTACTAGATAAGTAATGGTTTCGAAAACAGTCTGGAAGGTAGAGCCATCATAGTTACGGACAGTGACATAGAGCGCTACACCGCCCAGGAGTGAGGTCAGGACCGCCAGGCCAACGCCCATCCATACCGCGCGCGCCTTCTCCATCTGGCCAAGCTGGCGGAGTGCGGCGAAGAGAATACTGACAATCAGACTGGCTTCCAGTCCTTCACGCAGGAATAGTACGAATGTTGCTAACATAACTGGCCTTCTCTAAAATCTTTTTGTACCGGTACCCATTTTAATTCCTACCGTTACACTCAGATATTAGCATGACCTAATATGAAAAGTCAAGGTCGGTTATTCAAGATTTCCTCAAGATTTGCTCGTTAGCGAGTAACCCAGATTTTCGCGGCAACCGCTTTGCTGATGCATACCTCGCGTCCATCGACTTGCAGGCGAAAACTCTCTTCCTGCGCCTCACCGGGGGCATTATATGCGAGGATAGTTACGCGAGTTTCAGGCGTCAAGCCTTTCTCATGCAGGTAGAGGATTAAGGCTTCTTCGTCTTCGACTACTTCTGAAATACACAGGATGGTTGCCTGTCTTCCCATCTCGATGCTCGCAAGACGGACAGCTCCCTGGTCTTTGAGATAAGTGCGCGCGCTCGGCACCAGGCCAGGGATCGGATTACCATGTGGGCAGGTGGTTGGATGGTGCAAGCTGGAAACCACGCGAGCCTCGACCGTGCCCGATATAAAGTGTTCCAGGCGGCAGGCCTCCTCATGCACCTGGTGCCACTGCATACCTAGCATATCCACCAGGAAGCGCTCGGTGAGCCGGTGCCTGCGCAGCACTGCCTCTGCCGCCTGGTAGCCCGCCTCGGTCAGCGTAACCACGCGCTTATTATCCATTGCGATGTAACCATCTCTGACGAGGCGTTTTAACATCTCCGTCACCGTGGGAGCAGACACACGAAATTTCTCCGCGAGCCGCGCCCCGATCACTACCTCATCTTCCGCGCTCATGTTATAGATGGTTTCCAGGTATTCTTCTACCGTCGCGCTCAGTGAATCTTCCGCCTTCAAGCTGACTCTCCTCGCCTGTTCCTCGTGTGTTGCTGTCACATGGATTGTAGCACTTCCCATGTGTAGAGACAAGGCCGGTATACCCTTTCTGCCTCCGCGGTTACAAGGCAGCCTCTATCGCCACCGAAACAACCGGACCGAAACCAGCAAACATACCACCAGTATTCCCAGCAGCGCAAACACGTTGCCCCAATTATCGAGCCAGCTTCCGCCAAACCACATGTTCTGCATCAGTGTCACCACGTGCGTCAGCGGCAAGAACTGGGCAATCTGCTGTACCGTCTGCGGGTAAATCTTGAGCGGCACCGTTGCGCCCGACAGGTAGAGCATAGGAAAGAACAGCAGAGTACCCACAACAGAGGCAACACGCACATTTGGCACGACGCTTGCTACGAGAAAACCCAGCGCGAAGATGCTCAGCACGCCCAATAAGTACGCAAGCAATACACTCGGCATGCTGCCGATAACGTGCAGGTTATAGAAGAGCCTCCCGGCTATCACCAGGATGATTGCGCCCGCAGTGGTCATCACGAAGTTCGCGCCGATTTGCGCAGACAAAATGGCCAATGGACGCAGCGGTGTGGCCTGCAAACGAAAGAGGACACCGCGCTCGCGGTAGTTGATTATCGCGATGGGCAGTGAGTAAAACCCGATGATAATCATGAGTATGGCGATATAAGCAGGCACATAGAAATCTAACGAGCCATGCCCACCCAGGAAGGCATTGGGAGTATTGCCATAGATCGCGCCGAAGATGACCAGCAGGACAATCGGGAAAGCCAGCGCGAAATACGCGCCAGGCTCGCGCAAAAACAGTTTGGTTTCAACCCAGGTCAATTTCAACCAGCTATGCATGAGAGTTGCTCCTTTAGTCGCGAACAGCGCGACCGGTCATTTTCAGAAAGACATCTTCTAACGTCGGCCGCTCGGTATGCAGATCGCGATACCGCATACCACTGACAGGAAGAGCAGTTACAACGCTGCTTAGTAAGGCATCACCATCGCCTTTGCCAGAGATTATGATGCGGTCCTCCACCTGCTGAACACAACTTACCTCTTGCAATGCTTGCAGGCGCTGCAGGTCGGGAATGCCATCAACGATGAATACCACCTGGCTGTCCGCGCCAAGACTGCTCACCAGGTGATGCGGCGAATCGAGGGCGACGATACGGCCATGATCTACAATGGCGACTTGGTCGCATAACCGCTCGGCTTCTTCCATCGAATGCGTAATGAGGAAGACGGTTTTGCCGCGCGCTCGTATGTCGCGCACCATCTCCCACATCACGCGCCGCGCCTGCGGGTCAAGCCCGGTGGTCAACTCATCCAGGAAGACGATTTCGGGATCATGCACCAGTGCAAGCGCGATGAAGAGACGCTGCTTCTGCCCGCCCGATAGCTTCGCAAAACGCGCGTTGCGTTTCTCGGTCAGGCCTACCTGTTCGAGCAGCGCATCCTTATCCACCGAACGCGGATAAAATGCCGCGAACAGGTCAAGCGCCTCCCAGACTTTGAGGCGGTCTTGCAACGACGACTCTTGCAGTTGCACGCCAATGTGCGGGCGCACCTGGTATTTTTCCTTCTGCGGATCAAGTCCCAGCACGCGAATCATCCCGCTGCTGGAAGTGCGCAGCCCTTCGGCGCATTCAACGGTGCTGGTTTTGCCCGCCCCGTTCGGACCAACCATGCCAAAAATCTCCCCTTGCTCTACTGTAAAAGAGATATCATCGACGGCAATAACCGACCCATATACTTTGCGCAGGTGTTCCACCTGTATCACGGGATTCTTTTGCATAACCTCTTTCCTTTCCTGGGTTTGATATCCATTTATTATCACGATGACTCGCGTCCCCGTTGGGCACCTCACACGCTGATGGACGCGATAAATCGCGTCCCTACGAATTATTTGAGCTATGATTTGTTTGCTGCTTTTCGACCTTCAAGATGTCTTCCAGCGCGGCTACATGTTCTGAGAAGGCGCGCCGTCCCGACGTAGTCGCTTCGACATAGGTCATCGGCTTGTTATTCACAAAGGTTTTCGTGATCTCGACATAGCCGGATTCTTCGAGCTTGCGCAGGTGCGCGCCCAGGTTGCCATCGGTCAACCCAAGCATATCTTTCAGGTAATTGAAGCTCGCCTGGTTTTCTTTTCCTAGCGAGACCAGTATGGACATCATCCGCAGCCGCGCAGGCTGGTGAATCACTTCATTCAGTTCAGGCATGCTATTACCTCCACTTCAAACGCAGCGTGAGGCCGATGCCGAACATGGCAAGTCCGCAGAAGACAGCCACCCACAGGTCGAAGTAGACAGGTACCAGGTAATATCCCACAACGGCGAGAACCGTGATGGATACGCTGCCGGTGATTGTTGATGTGGAACGCGCAAACACTCCTACTACCACGCCGCCGAACATGATGATAGAAATGAGAAACAGGATGCCCTGTTTGACTTCCAGCGGCTGCAAAATGATGAACCAGAAGATAGTAAAGCCTATCAACGCCAGATAGAAAAAACCAATGCGCGGACCAACTATTGAACGCACCTGCTTGCTCTGATTAACTCCCAGAAATGTCGAAACGACCCAGCCTATAGTAATCAACCCGCCCCAAATCCAATTAATAAGGCTGGACTGGATATACTGACTGGCAAGAAATCCCACGAACCAGATCAATCCCCACAGCATCAGGTAATAACCGTTATAGCCGTAAGCCTTGTGCATTTGCGTATTAGTCTGTTTGATAGCAGCCAGGGCTTCTTGCGCTTCTTCGGGTGAGATATTCATAGTATGTCTTATGCCTCCTCAACTCTCTCAGTTTTTCATTGCAAAGTACTCTATACTACAGAGTACTCTATACTATTTAATTTGTCAAGTGATCAGCTCTGGTAGGAGATATATGACAGAAGATGTCAAGTATGCGGGTGTAGTATAAAGACGAGCGGCCCTGGTCGCCCTGCTCTGTGACGTGATATAATACAGGAGCATTTGGAAAGAATTTTCTACGTAAGTTAAGGACAAGGGAGCATGCCGGAATTTAAAGTTGAGGCGCCATTTGAGCCAACGGGGGATCAGCCCGACGCTATTATCCAACTTGTTGATGGCCTACAAAAAGGCTATAAGAAACAAACGCTGCTGGGCGTGACGGGCAGCGGCAAAACCTATACCGTCGCCAAGATAGTCGAGCAGGTACAGAAACCAACGCTGGTGCTCGCGCCCAACAAGACGCTGGCGGCGCAGCTATATAGTGAGTTCAAAGAGTTCTTTCCCAATAATGCGGTTGAATACTTTGTCTCCTACTACGATTATTACCAGCCAGAGGCATACATTCCACGCACAGATACCTACGTCGAAAAGGAGAGCATGCTCAATGAAGAGATCGAGAAATTACGCCTCTCTGCGACGCGCAGCCTGTTCGAGCGGCCCGACGTATTGATTGTGGCGTCGGTCTCCTGCATCTATGGCCTGGGCAGCCCGGAAGAATATGGCGAGGTTGTCTTGACCCTGAAAGTGGGTGAGGAGCGCCGCCGCGACAAGATTTTGCGCCATCTGACGGAGATTCAGTATGAGCGTAACGATACCAATTTTGTGCGCGGGCGTTTCCGCGTACGCGGGGATGTTTTGGAGATTTTCCCGGCTTACGAAGATGTTGCGGTGCGCATCGAGTTTTTCGGCGATGACATTGAACGCATGACAGAAATCGATCCGCTCACCGGCGAAGTGTTGGGCAAGCGGCAGCGCCTGGACATCTACCCCGCCAAGCACTGGGTCACTACGCAGGAACGTCTGAATAAGTCCATCGAACTGATCGAGGCCGAGTTGCAGGAACGGCTGGAAGAATTGGAAGCCGAGGGCAAAATACTGGAAGCAGCGCGCCTGAAACAGCGCACTAACTTCGACATCGAGATGCTGCGCGAGACAGGCTTCTGCTCCGGTGTCGAGAACTATTCGCGCCACCTGGCGGGCCGTGGAGCTGGCGAGCAGCCCTGGACACTGATGGATTACCTGCCCGATAACTACCTGTTGGTGGTGGACGAGTCGCACGTGGCGCTGCCGCAGGTGCGAGGCATGTTCGCCGGAGATCGCTCGCGCAAGCAGGTGCTGGTTGACTATGGTTTCCGCCTGCCATCCGCGCTCGACAATCGCCCGCTCACTTTTCCAGAGTTCGAGAAGCAGATCAATCAGGCGCTTTTCGTCTCTGCAACGCCCGGCCCCTACGAACACGAACATAGCGAAGCCATCGTGGAACAGGTCATTCGCCCAACTGGATTGCTCGATCCGCAGATCAGCGTGCGTCCCACGAAAGGCCAGATTGATGATCTGCTGGTTGAGATTCGCAAGCGCGTTGAGAAGAAACAGCGCGTGCTTGTCACCACTCTGACCAAAAAAATGGCTGAAGATCTGGCGGATTACCTGCAAGAACTTAACGTCAAAGTGCATTATTTGCACTCCGAGATTGATACAATTGAGCGCGTCGAAATCCTGCGCGATTTGCGCCTGGGCGTCTATGACGTGGTAGTAGGCATCAACCTGCTGCGCGAGGGACTCGACCTTCCAGAGGTTTCGCTGGTGGCCATTCTCGACGCCGATAAAGAGGGCTTCTTGCGCTCCGAGGGTTCGCTGATCCAGACCATTGGCCGCGCGGCGCGTCACATCGATGGCACCGTAATAATGTACGCCGACACGGTCACGAGGTCGATGCAGCGTGCCATCGATGAGACCAACCGCCGCCGCAAGTTGCAAACCATGTTTAACGAAAGCCACAATATCACACCGCGCGGCATCAAGAAAGATGTCAAGACACTGTCGGAGCGCATCAAAGCCATGAGCGGCGCGAACCTGGAAACGGCTGATGAGAAAGCGGTCGCGACAGCCCTGGCGGGCATCCCCAGAGATGAAGCAGTGCGCCTGATCAAAGACCTGGAATCACAGATGCGCGCAGCCGCCAAACAACTGGAATTTGAAAAAGCGGCTCAATTGCGCGACCAGATCATCGAGATTCGACGCTTGATGATCGAATAATGACAGGTTACCACGGCGAAAGGATGAATATATATGACCCACGAAAATGATCATCATGCCGCGCAGAGCGACTACCTGAGCGGCGCGCAGATATTACCTCACCGGGTCAAACCTGATATGACGGTAGCCGAACTGATTGATACACAGTTCCAGGCGTATAACGCGGCGCGCCTGAACGAGGCAGCGCGCCTATTTGTCGAAGAGATGCTAGCGCCCGCTAATGACGTAACCATTGGACTGACGATGGCCGGCGCACTCACCCCGGCAGGTCTGGGCGGCTGCCTGATTACATTGATGGAGTACGGCTTCATCGACTTTATCATCAGCACCGGCGCAAACCTCTATCACGATATGCATCACGCGCTGGCTATGAGCCTGCATCGAGGCGATTTCCGCCTGGATGATACCAAACTCCAGCAAGAGGGCGTCATTCGTATTTACGATATTCTCTTTGAAGAGCGCGTTCTGCTCGATACCGACGCCTTCGTGCGTGAATGCTTGAAGAGCCTGCCGGAGCATCCAATTTCGACCTCCGAACTGCATCATCACCTCGGCATGCAGCTGCTTAAAGTCGGCGTCAGGCCAGAGTATTCGGTGCTGGCACAGGCCGCAGCCTGGAATGTGCCTATCTATACATCGTCGCCCGGCGATTCGTCGATTGGTATGAATGTGGCCCGCCACGCGCTGGATGGCAGCGCATTGACGCTCGATCCCCTGGCTGATGTCAACGAGACAACCGCCATTGTGCATCATGCCAGGCGCAACGGGGTGATTATCCTGGGCGGCGGCAGCCCCAAAAACTTCTATTTACAGACACAGCCACAACTCTGGGAGGTGCTGGGCATCCACAAAGGCGGCCATGATTATTTCATCCAGATTACCGCCGACGCGCCGCACTGGGGCGGACTCTCGGGCGCAACTCCCTCGGAGGCGGTTTCCTGGGGCAAGATCAAGCCCGACCAGCTTGACAGCGCTGTCGTCGTTTACGGCGACTCAACCATCGCTCTGCCACTACTGACCGCTTATGCTGTGAGCAAGGCTGAGCCACGCCCGCGCAGGGAACTCTACACCAGGCGTTCGATGCTGCTAAAGGAACTGAAAGAAGCTTACGCGGCAGGCAAAGCAGACAGACCTTAAACAGAAATATATCTAATACACAAGAGCGCTTGCTATTAGATATATTTCCATTTGCAATTAGGTTGTGGTTAACTGGCTATTAGGTACAAACCTCTTCTCCTCTCTACGCATTAGCTTGACAATCTAATGTATAATACGTTTTGGTGTGCCTTAAACATACCCTGGGGTCATCCTGCAATGCAGCGCGGCAGTGGCTTGCAGATCTTGAGCTAAAAGGAGGTAGGTTTGATGCTTGTACATTTGATGCTAGAACTCTACGGTTGTGATCGACGACTGTTGGAAAATGAGAGCCTGGTGAGGCGCACACTGGACGAATATCCCGCCCATGTTGATATGGAGAAGGTCAGTCCAGTTCACCTCTACCAGATAGATACATCCAATCCGCTCGATGCTGGACTTTCGGGCTTTGTCGTGATTGCCCAGAGCCACATCAGCCTGCATGCCTGGCCTGAGTATGGTGAGGTCGATATCGACATCTGTTCCTGCAAAGAGTTTAGCCAGGAAGATGCTATCGCTTTCGCGAAGGAGATGTTCCAGACCGGCGATATCGAGTCACATTTCGTTGTGCGCGCCACCCGTTCGCTGCGCCCTGAAACACCAGACCCGGAGCGCTACGAGGCAGCCATGGCCGCTCGCCTGACGAGATCGGGGGTGCGCTAAAAAGAAGGAGCATTTTACCAGCATGGATGAATCGCCTGTGACCCAGTTCGGCGCGCCGGATGCGCCCTTTTGTGATGCTGCCACTGCCCGCGTCATCATCATTCCAGCGCCCCTGGAGTACAGTGTGTGCTATATGAAAGGCACCGAACGCGGTCCACAGGCGATCCTCGACGCTTCCAGCCAGATGGAACTCTACGATGAAGAGCTTGACTGCTGTCCTATTGAAGTGGGTATTTATACTTGTCCAGCCCTCGATTATCGCGGCATGGATCACGCCGCCGCCCTCAAAGTTACCGGAGAGGCCGCGCGCGAAGTCCTGCGGCGCGGTCAATTACCCTTTATACTTGGCGGGGAACATTCCCTTTCCGCGTCCCCCATCGCTGCTGCGCGTGAATTTTTCCCGGATTTAACTGTTGTGCATATCGACGCGCACGGTGACCTGCGCGACGAATATGAAGGGTCGAAGCTCTCTCATGCCTCGATTGAACGGCGCGTTGTCGATATGGGCATCCCATTAACGGAGATCGGCATTCGCAGTTTTAGCCCGGAAGAGGCGGAATTTATGCAAACGCGCCCCGACGTGGCTATCGTGTGGAATTACCAGCTTGCCAGGGGCGATGCAGTGATTCCCTGGCAGCGCTTGAGCCAGCACACCTATCTGACGGTTGATCTCGACGCCATCGATCCAGCCGAAATGCCCGCGGTAGGTACGCCGGAGCCGGGGGGGTTGCGCTGGCACCAACTGCTCGACTTGTTGCGCGCGCTCTTCAGTCGCACGATTGTAGTCGGTATGGACGTAGTGGAACTTTGCCCCATGGCGGGACAGACCCGCGCCGACTTTCTAGCCGCCAAACTTGTCTACAAAATGATTGGGTACCGCTTCTATACACAACGTTCGTGAATCTATCCAGTTTGCCCAAATACAACTTGCTTCGGTACAATATCAATGGGAGACATGCGAGGCACCCTTTTATAAAGGCGCAATAATGAACACCAGGTCAAATCGTAATATGGACAGACCTTCTGTAGGGACGCGATTTATCGCGTCCACCCTGCGGGTTACCGCATCCATGTCGGTGGGTGGACGCGATAAATCGCGTCCCTACACCCATATCTTCATCAACCTGTTGGCACTGTTCTGTGTCATGCTCTTGCTGTTCAGCGCCTGCGCTTCCACATCCAACGCGACGAGCAGCAATAAAGTAAAAAACCAGAGCATCTCCACCAATAACGGGATTATCACCTATAGCGCCAATCCACAGGATGTGCTTATACGCACGTTTTATGGAGGTGGAAAACTGGGAAGCTTCGAGTACAGTCCGGAAATCAGTATCTATGGTGATGGCACCTACATTCTTGGTCCCGGATTGCAAATGCGCGAAGGACACTTGACTACCGGTGCTCTCAATCAATTACTGCATACGCTGGTTGGCACGGACGGGCTGCTCAAGTTCAATACCAGGCAGTTCTACGATATACCGGATCAGAACGCTA
>DATGGW010000200.1:0-10124 GCA_035308345.1 Ktedonobacteraceae bacterium
CGCGTGGCAATGTACCTGCAAGACAAACATGAAATACGCGAAGGCATGGCATACGCGCAATATGCGGAGCAGCGCGGCTTCGAGGCGGTATGGCAGGCGGAATCGCGCCTCGTGCGCGATGCGATTGTGCCCATGGCCGCGTTCGCGGCGGTGACCTCGCGCGTGAAAATCGGCAGCGGCGTGATAAACAACTGGACGCGCAATATCGGGCTGCTTGCCGCGACCTTCTTGACGCTGGACGATCTTGCGCCGGATCGTATCATCTGCGGCCTCGGCGCGTGGTGGGACCCGCTGGCGAAAAATGTGGGCATCGAACGCAAAAAGCCGCTGAAGGCTATGCGCGAGACCATCGAGGTCATGAAGCGACTGCTTAATATGGAGCGCGTCACCTTCCACGGTGAATTCCATTATGTGGATGGCATCGAGCTTGAGGTGGTGCATGGACGCCGCGAACCGCGCAACGTGCCGATCTACATTGGCGCAACACATATGGGCATGATGGAACTGGCAGGTGAAATCTCCGATGGCGTGGTGCTCAATTATTGCGTGCCGCCAGCATACAATCTCGAAGCCTTGAAACATATTGAAATCGGCGCGAAAAAAGCTGGTCGCAAGCTGGACGACATTGACCGCCCGCAGCTGATCGTGTGCTCGGTAGATTACGATCACCATCGCGCAGTGCAGGCCGCGAAAGAACTGATTACGCAATACCTCGCGCAGCAGCCGCACATCGCGCAAGCCAGCGGCACGCCGCCCGACACGGTGCAGAAGGTGCAGAGCATTCTCGGATGGCCCGCAACCAAAGAACAGATTCACGAGGCCATGCAGTTTGTACCGGACGATTTAATCGAGCGCATCACCGCCAGTGGCACGCCGGATGAAGTCCGCGCAAAGGTAGAAGAGTACAATCGCAATGGCTGCACCTGCCCAATTCTTTATCCATTGGGTGACGACGTGAAGCTGATGATCGATACTTTTGCGCAGGTGTAACAGAGTATTACTCACAACCACACGTAGTCAAAACATACAAGTTTCAAATCCTCGCGCCTGACCGGACTTTTGCTTTCAGGATGACCAGAGTTCTCGTTTTCAGGGAGAGAAGCGCCGGAGTCCATACTATTCACGATTGTCAAAAGCCCCGGCACCTCACCGTTCGTGGTGAAAACCTCGTAAGCTTTGCGCAGAGTTTTGATGTAGACGCCAGGCTGTGGTTCGGTTAGCCACTGGAGGGCGCGCAGGATCTCCCTACGACTGAAAGCGGGGTGATTGATATAACTGCGCAACGTCGTAGCGATGGTCTGCTGAATGGGGTCAAGCAGCTTTGGAGCTTCTTCAACCGCTACCTGCTCGATTGATGATTGCACGATAGAGGCAATGACCTTTTCTTGCAGCGCAAAAACATCGATCTCTCCATCGACGGGAACGACGCGCGGTGTGTCGGGCTGGCACTGGATCAGGTTGGTAATGACATAGCGGTTATCTTCTATGCGTCCTCCACGCCAGTCCTCTGACAGGTCGATATAGCGCCAGTAGTGCTGGCGGGAAGAAGGGATAGTATTGGGCGTCCCTACCGTGAAATAGAAGAAGACGCCTTTCGCGCCCTGGCGCAGCAGGCCGCTGTGGATGCCATCGGGCAGGTCTTCCAACATTTTGCGCATATCGCCATCGAGGAGATTTTTCAAGTTTTGCAGGAGAAATTCGCTGCTCACCAGTTCAATAAATTGCTCCTGCTCTTCAACTACTTTGCCGTCCTCTTCTTCGATGCGGCGCAGGGTGTTGAAGTTCTGCGGGTGAACGACTTCGCCCAGGATACTGGTATCCAGGAAGCCGCTCTGGTCGATGCTGGCGATCTTCTGTGACAGGCTTTCAACCAGGCCGAGCAGCTTCTCCAGCCCATCGTCGGGGAACATGTTCAGCACCCAGAGCGTGGCGAAGCTCGTACCGATACGGTCGATGCGCCCGGCTCGCTGCACCATGCGCGTGGGGTTCCAGTGCAGATCATAATTGATGAGTACGCCGCAGTCCTGCAGGTTCTGCCCCTCTGAAAGCACATCGGTTGAGATCATGATATCTATTTCGTTCTCGCTGCCCGCTATTTCCGGCTTATTATTGGCGCGCGGTGCAAACTGCGCCACTAATTTAGCGCGCTCCCTGACATCGACTCCGCTATCCATGCGGCGGATATGCGGATCGCCAGCGCTGGCCGACCACGGCGCAGCAGCCGGGTCGCACAATTGCCGATACAAGTAGCGGGCGGTATCTTTGTAGTAGGTGAAAAGCAGTACCTTCTGCCCGCGCAGTTCGCCCGCCAACAGCTGTTTGAGCTGTGCGAGCTTGGCGTCTCTGGCGGGAGGGATGGCCTCGATATCCCTCCATACCTCGCGCAGGGCGTTGACATCCCTACGCAGGTCGTTGTGCAGCCTCTTGAGGTCGTAGCGCGCGGCATCGAGCGTGGGCAGGCTCTCGATGAACTCGCGCGCTTCGGTGTGCGCGTCCAGTTGATCGGAGAGCGAGCCGGGTGTAGCGTCGTCCTCCTCATCTTCGCGAACAAGGTAGCGCATAGCTCGCTGAAAACCTGCACTGTCCAGCACTTTACTCTCCAGGATATAGCTCTCGAAAGTTTCAAGAAATTCCAGCGCACGGCGCACGCTGATACGGAAAGCATCGACGCTGCTCTCGAAGCGTTTGAGGTAGCGGCTCTTGAAGATACCGACGAGGGCCTCTTCACGCCCCTCTTCAAACTGGTCGCGCGCGATGCCCTGTTTCTTGTAGGTTTCCAGGCGATAAGGGGCGAGTTTCAAGCCCTCGACACGGTTGACAATCTTCTCGTAGATGCCGTCGTAGGTAGCTTCCAGGTTATAGCGTACGGTTTTCAGTTTGCGTTCGGGCCAGCTAATGGGCTGCCCTTTGATAGTAGCGCCGGGATAGGCCTCTTTGATAAAGGGGCGCGTGCGCCGGATGACCACTTCTTCCAACAGATTGAAGAGGGCGATGCCGCTCTCCTGCTGGCGAGTGGCACGCCGGGCTGCCAGGAAGTAGTTTTGCAGGTCGCCGATACCGGCTCCCGCGAAATAGCTGCGGTCGCCCCCCGTGAAGAGGTTCACCTGGTTGTACAGGTCGAAGACGGTATTGTTGATGGGAGTAGCGGTCAGCAGGATGAGTTTTTTACGCTCGCCACTGACTTTACCGCGCCTGTTGTGCGCGGCCAGCAGGCGTTCCAGGCTCTCGTAGCGATGGGCGCTGCGGTTGCGGAAGTTATGGCTCTCGTCTACCAGCACAATGTCGGCATCCTGCGCATCGCTGCCGTCGAACTCATCACGCCCCATCGCTTCCTGGGTGATGATGCGCGCCGCGATGCCCGCGCTCAGCAGTTCATCCTGCCACATCTTCTGCAGAGCGGCAGGACAAATTACAACAGCACTATAACGCTGGTGATAGGCATAATCCTCGAGCAGCTTCTTGCCGATCCAGGTCTTGCCGAGTCCCACGCTGTCGGCAATCATCACGCCATCGTAGCGCGCCAGAATCTTGCGGGCCTTTTTCACAGCGTCTTCCTGAAATTCGCTCAGATCAACGACCGAGCGCGCCGCTGGTTCGCCGCGCTCGTTATCCAGGTCATCGCGGAAGTACTCGAAGATGGCTTTCATGTAGACTTGATAGGGAGTATAGGCTTTGCGACCGAATTTCGAGGAGTCGAGCAGATCGATCAACTCGTCCTTGAAGTCGCGCGCCGCTTCCCACTGGCGTTCAAACCAATCCGCCAGCTGGCTGATGGCCAGCACGCCCGGCACATTGGCGGCGATCAAGCGCTCTGGCTCGCCCACCTGTTCTAAGCGCTTGCGCTCGTCGTTCTCCAACAAGCCTCTTATCTCCTGCGGGTCGATCTCCTGCGGCAGCAAGTTAGCGCGGTGAACGAGGTTGAGTTCTTTGTTCGATTGGAGGCCGGGGCGTGTAAAGTTGGACGAGCCAACGATAGCAGCGACGGGATTGAAGCGTGCGAAGCTGCCACCACTATAGAACAGGTAGCATTTGGCATGCAGAAAGCCCTTTGTATAGAGATGCACCTGCACATGTGGTCGGCGTAGAAAAGCAACCAGGTCTTCGACCAGCCGCAGCGTCTGTTCGTTAAAATTTTCGCTCGCCAGTTCGCGGATCAAGCCTTTGACGGGTTTAGCGCCAATCTCGCGCAGACCGAGGTCGGAGCCAGCTTCCGGCTCGTCACCGAGCAGCAGGCGAAAGTTGCCCAATTCGTCCAACCCGGCGCGCAGCAATTGCCAGCCGCCAACGTTGAAGTAGGCGGTGGCCACATCGAGCGAATGACCGCGATGCTGGCGCAACAGCTCGTTGAGGACAGCGGACATGGTGTGCCGCTGGTTGTCGATGACGAATGGGATGTTCATATTTACCCTTTGCCATTCCATTACTATTGAGTGCGCCTGAAATACCGCTCAATTACCGCTCATTTTGCGCGGTAATTTTTTTGTTGCCGGTCGGTTGCTTGCTATTCTGATTAATGTGGCCCTAGCTTAATGCAATCGCCCTACAACGTCAAGAGTTGTGATGCGGGGTATAGTTGTATCATTGTATCGATTGTGTCAGTTGCAACAAATGTTGGTTGCGATGAAGCCAGCGTTTGTGTTGATTGTGTCATTTGTAGCAATGTGTCAGAGCTAAAAAGAAAGTATGAGAAGACACGTTTTGGAATGGTATTGAGAAACAGTAACCGATTACGCCGGTTTGCTACTATTTCTTAACGTCCTCTCAATTAAGCTCCTACTTCTTCCCGCTACACTGAGCTTGCGGGAGCAGTCTCAGTGCATCTTATATATCATCCGACCTCGATTTACACGGGCTTTCTTATCAGGATGATGGCCCCGGCACCTGAAAGTATGACTGATTATTTGTATTTTTGAAGGAACAAAAGTATGAAACACTTTCTCAAGTGGAAACTCATTCTCCCTTTCCTGCCCTTGTTCATTATGGTCGGAGCCATTGTCGGACCACTGGCAGGAAACTTCATGAGTATATATGCGGCAGGCACCACTGGTACACAGGATATAGCTCTAGCAAAGAGTATACTAAGCAATTCCAATATTGTGCTCGCAAAAAGCCATCCGAACGGTATGACAGACAGGGTCTATTGTACCGGTACGGTGGACCATGCCACTGCATACTGTAACATCATCGAACTGGCCAACGGTCAAAAGGCAGCTCGGTCTAGCTATTATGACCCCGCACAAGGTCATTCAGGTCCCGGTGGGTCCACAACTGTCCAACCGCTCCTTCTACAGATCATTCTTGCGGCAGCTGCCTCTGGTCAACAGGTCGGCGTGATGGAAATAGCTGGTGGTGTCCATCCCGCTCACCCTGCTCATTACACCGGACACGCCGTCGATTTCAGCATGTTTAATGGTCAACAGGTGACAGGACGCAACCAGCCCTCGATCGAGTTGATCCAGACCATTCTCTCCCTTCTGCCCCCAGGATCGGCCATCGGGCAGAGTCAGTGCGGGCAGACGCCACCACTCCTTGCGAAAGCTTTTCAGACGCACCACATACTAACTATTCCTGACAGCTGCGGCCACGTTCATATCCAGATACCCTGACTGGCACAACTCATCAGGCCATTGACTCACTGAGAAGTAACTTATTATCGCCGCGCCGTGGTGAAGCGGGGGTGGACCGGCCGGGACCAGCGCGCAGCGATCAAGGTCAAGCAAGCCGTCGAGGACTGACCTAGTCAGTATACAGCTGGTTCCCAGGACTTTCTTCACGTGGAGTGAACCGGTTCCAGGGGTTCTGTCCATTGTGTCACTTGTAGCAATGTGTCAGATGTGTGGGCGATGATTGTGTCAGGCGTGATGTGGAGTTGTTTGCTCATTATACAGCAAGCAGGCTCTGTATTGATTATAGCGTATAGTGAGGGAAAATACAAGGTTTGATAGAATATTTTCGCCTTATTGCACTTGTTATGCTTTGAGGATATACTAGCCATTGGCAACCTCTCTTTTCAAGCCTCGTAGTGTTTTGCTGTTACTTGATGTTCTCTCTCAGTTTCGTGTACAGACCTATCTGATCAAGGAAGTCACACACAGAAAGGAGTCACTTCTTTCTCTCCCTTGAAAATCCACTGAACACCATATTTATCATAAAACTGTCCATATGTTCCAAATGGCATGTCATGTAATTCTTGAAACCTCTTCTTATCCGCTCCTTCGGCAAGTTTATCGAATACTGCTTTCAACTCATCATAAGTTTTCCCAATAACAAATATAGCAAATGTATTCCCTTGTATTGGCTCAAATGAAGGAGAAGCCATCCAGTCTGTTGCAGATATCTCAATAGCACCACTTTTGAGATGAGCATTGATAATCCTGTTGTGCTTCTCTGGCGGGAACTGGTCTTTCATAGGAGTATCGCCAAACTTTGTAAGTGTTAATTCCCCACCAAGACACTTTTGATAAAAGGTCATTGCCTCAGCACAATTCCCATCGAATAAAAGAAATGGAGTACAATTTAACATATCTTTTCACCTCCTCGTTGAAATATGCCATGCTCTTGCTATTGTAGCAAAACAATTATTGGACTGTCAAAAACACCGCCGGACCTGCCCAGGCGTTTGATGCTTCTTCGATAAGTAGAAGTTCTCGTAGGTTCGTCGACCAAACAACAGGGCACAGGCAGATGCAAAGTTATTGCAGGATTGATTTTCACCGCTTTTGGGAAGATAATTGCAGTAGAGCGATCCCTATCAGCACAAAGGAGATAGCATTATGCCGGAACCCGTCAGACCCGCCGATAAGGCGGAGTTGCTTGCCAACATACAAGCTGGGTACGATCAGCTTGAAGCCTTGCTGGCTTCTTTGAGTGAGGAACAGATGACGATTTCAGGCGTCAACGGCTCCTGGTCCGTGAAGGACAACCTTGCTCACTTGAGCACCTGGCAGAACTACCAGGCCGCGAGGCAAGAGGGGATATTGAACGGCATAGAGCCGCCAGATCCAGCGCCGGGGCTTGAGACAGAGGATGAGGAAAACGAATACTTCTACCAACAACACAAAGATCGCCCCCTGGCGGAAGTCCTCGCGGACTTTCGCGCATCCTACCAGCGCGTGTTGGCCGCCACGCAGGCGCTCAGTTGGGAAGCCTTAAACGAGCCATTTCCATGGGACAGCAATGGTGTGCCTGTGGGAGGCTACACTATAGGGAACACCTATGGGCACTATGAAGTCCATCGTGAGATGATTCAGCGCTGGCTGGAGTCGCAGCAATGAGCACCCCTCGTGGGTCCGTTTAAAGAGAGTTAGTAGAGCAACGGCGCTTATTCCGGAACAGCGATCTCGTGATCCCGAAAGAAGGAACGCCAGGGACCACAGCCGAGCATGAAAGGTTGCATCAGCGCTCGTTCGGCCTGAACGGTGTGCATCAAATCGTGAGCAGCCCACGTCTGAAGCATCTCTGCCAGGGTGACGGTGCCCAGCTTAGGATGCAGTGCGGTCCGTCCCAGGTCGTCATCCTTCACTTGCTTGAGCAGGACAAGGCTTTCTTGACGAAAGCGTGCGAACGCAGCAGCAAGCTGCTCAGGAGTCTGTGCATCAGGACCTACGACGCCACGCTGTGGATCGAAATCGTCGAAATCCTGCCCTGTCAAAAAGGCGCGGACTCGGACAGGAAAGTTCAGGCGTTCTGCGTCCAGTAAATGCTGCAAGCAATTGAGCGCTGACCACTCCCCCGCGACCGGTGGACGGGCCAGCAGGTCAATGGGAAGAGTGCTGACCAGCCGCTGCCAGCGTTCCGGGGTGGTGGAGAGGACCGCCTGTACGTGCTCTACGAAGGTATTCATTGAGAACCTCCTTTTTCCCACAAGAGCCGTGCTTCGCCAAGAGGGTGGTTTCGGCCCATCAGACCCTCCAGACGTGCTCAATCAGTAACTTCTCGTTCTCTGATTATAGTCAGAGAATTTGATCTGATACAAGGGATCTCTGAACCTGATGTATTCAGTGAGTGACAAACAAATCTCGCCACGGAGGGTTTACATATCCTGGCAATGACGTTGACCGATGCGGTTTCACCCATTGGCCTCTTGTCAATTCGCTGCCCCACTGCTCTTTTCTGGCGAAGCCTAGCTCGAACGCTGTCGAGCCAACTCCACGATTGCTACAACTGGGAAGAGGAGGGAGGCTCATCTTCCAGCACGACCTCCTTCTCGAAGAGCTGGCTGAGGCGTTCCGCTTCGGCTGCAATCCCCTTGCGGATCGCGGTTGAGGATGAGCAGAAGAGGTTCACCTTGACGGCGATGTGCGAGCGTCGGATTGTATAGTTCCAGACTCCTTGGATGGAACCGTTGACCAGGACGACCGCAAAGGTCCACCCTTGCTGGTTGAAGACCTGGCGCTTATAGGCAGCAGCGAGCAGGGGTTCGCAACCGCGTGGCGGTGCCCCGATCGTATAGGCATCGAAGAGTGGGAGCAGGTGGACCGCCTCTACCGGTTCAACGCTTTGCATGAGCGGAAGGGTTGCACGCAGGGCGAAAGCTCGCCACCCTTCGACCTCGACTCCTTCCACCTCCTCTGCGAGCGAGCGGAAGAGTGTTTTTGCGAGGGTTTTCCCGCATCCCCACCAAAACCTAAAATCGTCTGCGGTCACCGGGCCATACGCCTGCAGATACCGGCGGGCTAGTTCCCGAAGCGCCAGCTGTGGCTCGATAGGCTGCCACTCCCCAATCCAGACTCTAGGGTTCATGAAGGTGACCGTCTTCCCCTGGCCTGGCCCGAAACAGAGCTCCCCGCGATAGGCTGATGGTTTCAAGGGAGACCCCCAGCTCTCAGAGAGTATAAAGTCGCGTGCTTGAGCCATCCCTGTGTGCTTCGCGACCGCATCAGCCAGTTGTTGGCGGGTCAGGGGCCCCTGCTCCAACACGTGCGGAATTGCAGAGAGGAAGGCTTCCTGTTGCGCTGAAGTGGTCAGGCCGAACTCAGCGAAATAGGCAGACCAGCTCGCATTCAGCTGCCAGTTCCGCGCCGCGACATACAGCGGGAGTTCTCTGGCCGAGAGGAGGTGTAAGGTGCCACGCATGGCCCAGGTCTTCACCAGGGTGTGGTCCTGGAAGATCGCAGCCTGGACATCGCGTGGAGAGAGTCCTTCCACGCGGGTACACATTGCCAGCTCGGCAGCAGATGCCACCTGTGCCTGAATCCCAGCCGTGCGCGTCACCGCAAGAGCGACATCGTGCGAGGAGAAACGGGGGGAGAGGCCATGTTGGCTCATTCGCCAGGCATGCACCTGGTACCATTGTAATGCGGTCATGTGCTTTGTACCTTGTTCCTTTCCATCCAGGCAAAGCTTTTCCACGATCTTCACTCACCGTGTCCTGGGTCATACGATTCACCGTCGGTCGCCGTCAGACCAAATGTCCCGCCCACGCGCCTCAACTGCCAGATTCCTCCTTCGCTTGCCCCACCCAGTCGAGAGCCTCGCCCGGGATGCCGTGCTGTCCGAGAAAGAGGCTCAGTTGGGCCGCGTGTTCCTGGACGTGGCGCAGGGTGTACAACTGGAGTTCGAAAAAGCTCATCGGCTTCCACCACCTCCAGGGGAAAGCCACCTGGCGCTGCGCTTGCTCGTCAGACAACGCGAGCAGCGTGGTCTGGCACTTCTGGCGCAGCTGCACCAGATAGGCATGGAGTTCCTCCCTGGTGTAGGGCTGGTCGGGAAGGACACGTGCTGGTCCAAACTCATCCTGGGTGAAGGGGGTGGGGGGAGCGAATCCTTCCAGGGAGCCGGTGAGATACAAGTCGAGCCAGAAGAGGGTGTGATGGGTGAGCGACCAGAAAGTTGGGTATGCTGGGGCTTCCGGGTCACTCCAGAGGAGTGCAGTCCACTGCGCGCTGGGGCAGGCCAGCAGGGCATTTTCCAGCATAGCGATGGCCGCGCCAAACTGCCGCCATAGGGCAGTGCGGAATGTCGTCTCCATCGAGTGTTCAGCCATAATGTTTCCTCCTGTGTTCTTCTTTTCTCACAGACTCCCACCAAAGCGGTAAAAAGATGTCCTCAGAGAGGCTATCGAGAAATGCGGAGACGAGTCGAAGATCGGGGGAGCCGTCCTTCTCTCGTCATGTGCATCGACA
>DATGGW010000201.1:0-3917 GCA_035308345.1 Ktedonobacteraceae bacterium
CGTAGAATATCTCTATCATCTCACATGAGCATCGTTTTGTCCGCTGCTCCCCTCTCTAACCTCTTCCTCTCTTCGCTTAACTTGACGCTTATTGGGCGGGGCTTGTCCCCGCCCTGGATTGTGGCGCAGGACTGTCCGGCATGCCAAATTACACGTGATGTCGTTTATGTACGACGCCGGCAATGCCTAGAAACATCATAGAGAGCAGGTAACAGACGACCATCACCCAGACCAGGGGAGAAACCGAGGTCAGGCGTGCAGCGAACGGTGGAGCGCCGCTGTCGTTCAGGGCATCGCTAAGACCTGGATTAGCTGCTGTCGGGGTTGGCGTCACGTCGGTATGCGTTGCAGTCGGAGACGGGGTGGTTTTTACCGTCGGCGTCACGGTAGGTGTCGTGCCAACGGTAGGCGTTGGGGTGGGTGTTGTAGGCGTTGGCGATGGAGTCGGCGACACTGGCGATGGTGATGGTGTGGGTGTCACTGGCACTGGCGTTTTGCCAACGGGAGTAATTGCCGGTGGAGGTGTCGCAGTATGTGTTATGCCAGGCGTTGAAGCCTTTACAGGCGATGAGTTGGCGACACCGCTATTCGAGCTGGCAACCAGCATTACTGCGACTGTTGCCAGCGGCCTGCCAGCAGCATCGAGCGCACTTATGTTATGTTCTCCAGGCTGCCAACTGGGGCCTTTGCCCAACCAGAGTATAGCTACGAAACTCCCCTGAGCATTGGTGCGCGTCGAAGCAGGGCCACCACCTTGATCGAACAAGGGTAGTCTGTTATCGAAATAGAATGTAACCTGGCTGGAAGGCTTAAACCCTTGCCCTTGTAGTTGAAATGACTGGCCAGGAACCAGCGACCCTGTGCCCATAAGCGCCATAGACGGACCAGACACAATTGGCGATCTGACATCGCGCTGCGTTCCCGCGCTCGAATAAATTGTGCCAGCAGGCGCGAAGGGGGCAAACCATTGAAAACTGAACGCCGAGACGAGCAGGAGCAAGCATGTTACGCCGATCAAGAGCACTGTTCCACTCAGCCAGAGCATAAATTCGATGCGTCCTTTGCGCAAAAGCCACCAGCGTATATTATCCAGCGGGTTGAACCTGACGTTTTGCTGCAAGGGTTTGCGTTTCGCCGGACTCACAATCAGCTGCGCGGATGGCGAGCCGCTGGCCTGCCCTGTTGTCCAGGAAAGCGATCCGCCAGGCCGCATCGCGGGTACGGTTTGTGACATGGGA
Organism: Ktedonobacteraceae bacterium; assembly: GCA_035308345.1. Classification (GTDB taxonomy): domain Bacteria; phylum Chloroflexota; class Ktedonobacteria; order Ktedonobacterales; family Ktedonobacteraceae; genus CF-113. The sequence continues at coordinate 1,239 of DATGGW010000201.1, forward strand.
ACAAGGGCGAGCGCCGCGTTTCCACGCATGCGAAGAAGCGTATCAATCTGGTCGATGTCGCGCTCAGGCAATAATTGCACCGGCGGCACGGTATCGATCTCGTCAATTGCTGGTAAACGGCGCGTCGCCTTGCCGGTAACATTAGGCTGGGGTTGGGGTTGGGTTGGCGTTTCCGCCATAAACAGGGAAAGCATGGGAAGACTTCCGGCAGCTTCGTAATATTCTGACTCGTACTGCCAGATGGGAGACGATTCCAGCGGAGTGGTTGGGTTCGGTTGTTTTGCAGGCTGCGGAGCAGATTTTAGCGAGCGTTCCATGTTGGAGAGGCTGTCAACCTGCGCTGACATCACATGCTGGTATGCATGTACGGTCGGGTCAATCCATACCGCTGTCGTTGGCGGCGGGTTAATTGAAAAGTCACAGGCATAACAGGTCTGCGACCCACGTTTCAAAAGCTTGCCGCACAGGGGACACTGATCATAACTATTAGTTTCTTTCAACCACAAATCTGTCTGCATACAAGTGTTCTTTCACTACGATGATTTCCGCTGGTGGACGCGATATATCACGTCCCTACGAATTATGCGTAAGGGAAAGCCTGATTCCGACCACAATCAAATAAACGGCCATTTTTGACAATTTGGCAGGGACTTCGCTTCGCATTGATGCAAATGCGTCGCCTGGCGCAATACGTGTGGAATTTTCCACAAGCAGCGAAATAATTTCCAACTCTACACCGGGCAAGAACTGTATGCTCTACGCGCTTAGATCGTTTGAACGAGCGCGACAGGCTGCCTGGGAGATGAGGGTCAGCGACATGCTGACTGATAAGTAAATCGGCACATATCTTGCAGTAATAAAGATCAGGGGGGAGAAAGCCGAAATAATTTCGGTTGATAGGAATTGCCTGTTTCCCTCGGTTACCAAATTGTGGTAAGTGGTTTTGAGGTAAAGGAGTAGGATTGAAATGGTAGCCATCGCAAAGAGGGCCGCAAAAGATGTGGACGAGCAACGGCTGTGCCGGTCGCTGCTGTACCAGGAGGACGATCTATTTGAAGTCGATGAGGAGGAGTACGACGAGGACGAGGAGGAAACATCGAACGATGCAGGGGTCGATAACGCTATACGCCAGTACCTTGCAGAGATCGGACGTTTCCCACTGCTGAACAGCGAGCAAGAGCTATCGCTGGCATGGCGGGTCGTGCAAGGGGATATGGAGGCGCAGCAACGACTGGTCGAAGCTAACCTGCGCCTGGTTGTCAGCATTGCCAAACGCTACAACAATCACGGTATTTCACTGCTTGATCTCGTCCAGGAAGGAAACCTGGGCCTCATTCGCGCCGCGCAGAAATTTGATCCGTCACGCGGATTTCGTTTTAGCACCTATGCTACCTGGTGGATTCGCCAGGCTATCAGCCGCGCGGTGGCCGAACACACGCGCACCATCCATATACCGGTACACGTAGTTGAAATGATTTATAAGATCAAACGTATCACTCGTAACCTGTACCAGGAACTGGGGCGCGACCCGCTGGCCGAAGAGATCGCCAGGGTCGCCAGGATGACCAAAGAGCGCGTAGTTGAACTGCAAAGTATGGCGGAAACGCCCATCTCGCTGGACGCGCCGTTGATCGATGATGAGCAGTACCACCTGGCAGATACGCTGGAAGATACGCGCGCCACTGCTCCGGCGGACATAGTTACCCACCAGGCGCTGCGCGACCAGATTGCGTATGCCCTGGATACGCTGAACCAGCGCGAACGGCAGGTCATCGAGCTGCGCTATGGGCTGTTCGACGGCCACTGCCACACGCTGGAAGAGTTGAGCGCCTTCTTCAAACTGACCCGCGAACGTATTCGCCAGATCGAGGTCAAAGCTCTACGAACGCTGCGGCACCCGATTCAGGCGCATCTGCTGCGCGAATTTGCGTAGGGACGCAAATACATGATAGGGGGGACGAGGGCGACCCTTGCGGTCTCCCCGCCTCCGCTCCACCGCCCCCGCCCTTACAATGACTACGGAAATGGTTCCCCAGGGGCGTTCATTGTAAGGGCGGGAGCAGTAGTGGACGTGGGGAGGAGACCCTTGCGGTCGCCCTGGGACCTTTCTACACCGGTTTCTTGCGTGCGCAAAGCCTGCATAATTTCCTCATCCAGCACGCTTAGAAAAGCTGCGACGACTTTTGGATCGAACTGTTTACCGCTGCAGCGCAAAAGTTCTGCCCTGGCTGCCTCAACCGGCATTGGCTCGCGATAGACACGGCGCACTGTCATGGCATCGAAGGCGTCGACGACGGTGATAATGCGCGCTTCCAGAGGAATATCCTCGCCTGGGAGACCATTCGGATAGCCTTTGCCATCCCAGCGTTCATGGTGCGCAGCTACGATGGCGGAAATATGCGAGAATGCTCCGCCAACCCTATCCAAAATTTGACGGCCAATCTCCGGGTGTTTGCGCATTTCTATCCACTCTTCGCCGGTAAGCGCGCTGGACTTGCGCAGGATGGCATCAGGCACGCCAACCTTGCCGATATCGTGCAGCAGCGCACCCACACGCACTCTTTCCACCGTTTCCGGTGGTAGAGCCATCGAGCGTGCGACCACCTGCGACATTTCACTCACGCGATGACTGTGGCCGGCCGTATAAGGATCGCGTGCATCGAGCGCGTTCGCCAGCGA
>DATGGW010000202.1:0-12783 GCA_035308345.1 Ktedonobacteraceae bacterium
CGGCTCGCTGGCGTTGGGCCACGAAACTTTCGTGTTTGCCACCGGCGATGAGGAACTAGTAGCACGCAGCAAAAACTTGCCGGTAGTCGATGTGGCTACCCTCTACCAACGCTACCCCGTCAGCCTGATTGTTCCCGCGAACTCGTCTATTCATACGCTGGCTGATATCAAAGGACATACCATCGGCGAACCGGGAGCCTTTGGCGCCACCTATGTTGGACTGCTGGCGATGCTAAACGCTGTTCACCTTTCGCTCTCGGATGTGCATGTCCAGTCAATCGGCTTCACACAGGTCAACGCGCTGCTGGCCCACCGTTTCGATGCAGTGGTCGGCTACTCCAATAACGAGCCCCTGGAACTGCAGAAGCAGGGGTTAGCAGTGCGCACGTTTGACGTTTCCGATTATCAGCCCCTGGTCTCCAATGGTCTGATTACCACCGAGGATACGCTGTATAACCAGCCGCAGATGGTCAAAGCCTTTGTGAAGGCCACGCTTCAGGGTATGCAGGAGGTCATGGCCAATCCCTCTGAAGCTATTCAGATCAGTAAAAGCTATATTCCGGGGTTGAACGTTGACAACGAGACAGCGGTGTTGCAGGCAACCATCCCTATCTGGCAGGGCAGCGCGCAGAACCCGCCGGGATACAACGATAGCGCAACATGGCAAGCAATGACACACTTCCTGGTCGCCATGAAGCTCATCCCGCCTGTCACGGATGTTTCGCAGGCTTACACCAACGCGGAATTGCCGTGATAAGGCAATGGCATCACGCGCTATCGCTTTTAACTCGCATGGTAGGCCACCGGCTGCTACGGCTTAACCCCAGCACTCCCACGCGTTGGGATCATTGAAATTGACCAGGCGGCCTTCGGCCTGAGCATAATAGTACTGCCATTCGCAGAGATTCATGACTGAGATGCCACTTCGTTGTCCGCTGGAAGACACACAAGCCCAGTCGTAGGCGTTGTTGCCGGTCAGCGTGGCAGAGGCATAACCTTGCGACTGGCAGTACCCGTTCCAGTCGGTAGCATTTCCAAGATAATGAGCGTCGGTGAAGCATTCCCAGCCATTGGTACTGTAATAATCGGCCAGGAGGTCTTCAGCATTTGGGTCCTGGTACTGCCACCTGCATGCCAGCGTAGTTGAGATGCCCACCTCTTGTCCACTTGAGGACACGCAAGCCCAGTTATAGGCAGTATTGCCGGTCAGCGTGGCGGAGGCATAGCCAATAGATTGACAATATCCATTCCAGTCGCTGAGTTCACCTAATATCTTAAGGGAAGAAGGATGCGGGGGCGCTGGTGTTGGTGATGGAATTGTTGTCGGCGTCGGCGATGGCGCCGATGTTGGTGTCAAAGTGGGTGATGGCGCCGATGTCGGTGTCACGATAGGCGATGGCGTAGGCTGTAACGTAGGCGATGGTGTCTGACCCAGTTGCGTGGTAGGTGAAAGACTTGGCGTTGTTGCAGTTGGTGAAACTTGTGCAAGGTGCGCAAGCAAAGTAAATGTCAAACTGGAAGTGCGCGAACCAGGCGCTTCTGTGGCATGTATCGTATGTGTTCCGGGTAACCAGTCCCGCTGAGTCAGGACGCCCGCATCAAAAGTCCCTGTAATCCCTACAACGATGGAGGACTGCGCAGCCGTTTGGTCATCTTGTCGCCCTGCCACGAATAGATGAAGGACATCTGCCGCGCCCGGTCCCACATCTGTGGAGGCGATCCCGTATGTATAGAGGGCAACCGCTCCAACGGGCAGGCCATTATCGAGTGTCAGGGAGACGGTTCCTCCTGGTACAAATCCAGTTCCATGAAGATGTAATACCTCGCCGGCAGCAACCGAACTACTTCCAGTCAATGTAAGCTCTGGAGAACGTGTCAACACAATAATAGCGCCACTTCCAACCAGTACGATAATGGCTGTCAACGCTACTATCAGCCATTTTGCTGCGACGCCAGCCATAGTTTTTGAAGCCGCCGCTTCAGTACTGAGCCTGCGAAAATGCCGTTTCCTGGCGTGCTGGGGTTTTCCATGCTGATGCTGATCCTCGTGATGCTCGCCGTGTTCCGGCGAGGAGGACCTGGGTTGTGGATAGTCACCATGGTCTGGATGCTGCTGATGCTGAATGTGCGGCGAAGTAATGGGCTGCTGAGCAGGGGAATGATGCGCCGGATTGATATATGTCTGTTCTCCATGCTGCTGCTCCCATGTCCATGGTTGGTGAGGAGCAGCAGAGCCGGGGTATTGCGCCGGCGCTTGCCCTGGCAAAGCCTGTCCCAGCGGTGGTGTGTTCTGGATAGATGGAACGCCTCCAATTTGTGGCGTTCCCTGCACTACGGGCGCATTTCCAGCCGGGAATGGCGCCTGTCCTGCCAACGAGAACGGCACAGCTTGATCGGCCAGGACCGTCGGACTTTCATCCGCCTCATGCTCGTTGTAGGAATAGAGGGGCTGAGAGTTTCCAGGTTGCTGCGACCATTGTTGTCTAACAGGAGGATAGGATGGATCGCTAACGAATGGGGGAGTCGCAATTGTCGGAGTGCCAGGCGGTGATGGTTCAGTGATCGCTGTGGCATCCACTGATACTGTATCGAGTAGCCGTCCACAATTTCCGCAAAATTGCGCATGCACTGGCGATCCTGCGCCACAATAGTCGCAGTTTTTCATAAATCCCCCCTGGATATGAATGTAGTGCTACAGAAATAGACTAGCAAGATCGTTGTCGGTCTTTCGACACGATTGCCGACTATATTTTAGCATATCAATATGAATTTGACATCCAATATCAGGGGTGACTGAAGATGTCCTCCTCCTCTATATCTTACCAAGCACTACTTCGACGGTGTAATTCTCCAACTTTTTCAGTGCAGATGGCGAGATGGCTTCTCGATAGAACTCGTCCGGGATGTGCGTTGGCGGCTGCTGTACCTGGATGTCGAGCGTGTCGGCCAGGGTCTCTGCCTGCAGGGTCCCGCTGAAGCGGTTGAGCATCTCAGCCAACTCTTGATTTGTATATAGAGCCAGCGCGATGTGATCCTCGATATTGAGACCGGCTTTCTTGCGCATGTCCTGTACATAGTGCGTCAGGTCGCGCACCAGCCCTTCTTCGCGCAGCTCTGGTGTGATGGTTGTTTCGAGGGCGACCACGTAGCCATGTTCCTCTGCTGCCACGAAACCGGGTCGGGCAGTAGCGATGACTTCAACCTCGTCTTTTGTCAGTTCGATCTGCTGACCGTCGAGGGTGAATTGCAGCGCACCGGCCTCGTTGAGCGTTCTGGCAGCCTGCTGCGCGCCATGCGCATCCAGCGCCTTGAATTTTGCCAGGATTTTCTGCACCAGCGGACCATATTTAGGTCCAAGCACCTTCACCTGTGGCTTGAGAGTATAGGCCAGCATATCGCTATCGTTGCTCATCAGGTGCAGTTGCTTGATATTCAGTTCTTCAAGCACCTGACCCTGCAGGCGTTGCAGCGCTTCTGCTTCGCTGGCACTGGCGACTCGCACATAGAGCGCGTTCAGGGGCTGGCGTACTTTGATTTGCGCTTTCTCGCGCGCCGAACGTCCCAGGCCGACCAGGCGCATCACCAGGTGTGTCTCGCTGGTCAGTCTTTCATCGATCAACCCCCCGTTCACCTGCGGCCAATCGCACAGGTGGACGCTTGTGGGAGCCTGCGGGTTGACGCTGCGCACCAGGTTCTGGTACAACTCTTCCGCTACAAAAGGCGTGAACGGGGCGAGCAAGGTGACAAGCGTAGTCAGGCACTCATAGAGCGTAAGGTAGGCCGCGACCTTGTCGTCGTCCATTCCTGTTTTCCAAAAACGCTCGCGACTGCGCCGCAGGTACCAGTTGGACAGGTCTTCCAGAAAATCCTGCATGGCTGTTGCAGGTTTAGAGCTGTCATATTGTTCCAACCCCTCGGTGACCGTGTGAATGGTTTGCTGGAGCTCGGAGAGTATCCAGCGATCCAGTTCGCTGCGTTCCACCGCCGAGAGGCTATAGCGCGTCGGGTCAAAGCCATCGATATTGGCATAGGTCACCAGGAAGCCATAGACATTCCAGATTTTATCGAGCATCCTGCGCACCAGCATCCATTTTTCGCTCAGGCGCACCGGTAGACCAGTCTGTGCCGCCTTCTGCAAATCCTCATCCGTGGGGATGCGTGGAAAGTTGAGGTTCTGTTCCGGGACGTGGTTGGCGAAAAGCCAGCGCATGGTGTCGCTGCCCACCCGTTCGGCGGCATCATCGAAAACCACCAGGTTGCCCTTTGATTTGTGCATGGGCGTACCATCCTCGCCCATCAACGTGCCGTAACCGAAAAGCGTCTTGAACGGCGCGGTCTCTTCCAGCACGGTGCTCATCACCAGCATCGAATAGAACCAGTTCTTGAACTGGCCGGGGAAGGACTCGGTAACGAAGTCTGCCGGGAACCACTGCCGCCAGTATTCGCGATTGGTGCGATAGTTGAGCGTCGAGAAAGGAACGATACCCGCATCAAGCCAGGGATTGCCCACGTCTTTGATGCGCGAAACCAGCGCGCCGCAGCTTTTGCAGCGAATTTTGACCGCATCCACAAAGGGTCGATGGGGTGTGTGACCCTCGAATTCTTTCCAGCCTGAGACGGCGCGCTCTTTCAATTCGCTTTCGCTGCCGATAACCTCGAACGTGCCGCACTGTTCGCAGTCATAGATGGGCAGAGCCAGTCCCCAGTAACGTTTCTTGGAGATCATCCAGTCGTCCATGTTGCGCAGCCAATCCATCTCGCGGTCAAAGCCGAACGATGGTATCCACTCGGCCTGTTTGACGGATTTCATGATTTCATAGCGCAACTGCTCCATCGAGATGTACCACTCATCTACCAGGCGGAAGATCAATTCCGTTTTGCAACGCCAGCAGATGGGATAGCGGTGTTTGTAGGTCTGCGGGCGATAGAGCAGCCCCTTCTGCGTCAGATTTTCCGCGATCTGCTGTCCTACTTCGGATGCCTTCTGTCCTGTCAGCCAGTCGTAGCCGCTGGTATAGACGCCAAACTCATCGACAGGCGCGATAACGGCCAGGTTAAACTCTTTTGAGAGCCCAAAGTCTTCGCGGCCACAGCCAGGGGCGATATGCACGATGCCGGTGCCTTCGGCTGCGCTCACATCCTTCCAGGGGATGACCTTGTGTTCAACGCCTTGCTCTACCGGAAGTTCGTCGAATGGCCCGCTATAACGCCAGCCAACCATCTCGCTGCCCTTGAGTGTCTCCACCACGTGATAATCGCCTTTATCGCGTCCCTTGAGGGCTTTCAGCACCGGCAACAGCTCTTCCGCGAGGTAGTAAAACTCGCCGTCCTGTTCCACTCTGGCATAGGCGAGATCGGGATGGACTGCTGCGGCAACGTTGGCGGCCAGCGTCCAGGGCGTAGTTGTCCAGACCAGCAGGTATTCGCCGGGACGATCAAGCAATGGCAGGCGCACATACAGGCTGAGGTGGCTGGTCTCCATGTAGTTCTCGGAGAGCGTCTCCATATTCGAGATGCCTGTGGCGCAGCGCGGACACCAGGTCATCACATCATGCCCTTTATAGATCAGCCCCTGCTCGTAGCATTTTTTCAGGAACATCCAGATGGTATAGTTGTTCTCGTCCGAGAGCGTGTAATAGTCGTTGCCCCAGTCCGCCCAGTATCCCAGGCGGATAGACTGCTCGATCATACGGTTGGCAAACTTGAAGACGCGGTCCTTGCATAACTGCACAAATTCCGCGATGCCGAAAGCCTCAATGTCCAGTTTGGATTTGAAGCCAAGCTCTTTTTCGACCTCGACTTCGACCCACAATCCCTGACAATCAAAGCCGTTCTGGTAGCGCTGTTTATAGCCCTGCATGGTCTTGAAACGCTGGTACAGGTCTTTATACATGCGTCCCCAGGCGTGATGAACGCCCATGGGGTTATTGGCGGTAATTGGACCATCCAGAAACGAGAATTGCTTATCGCTGTGTTCATTGCGATGGATATACCGTTGCAATATTCCCTGTTCATCCCACCATTGCTGGATGCTGTGCTCCAGGGCGGGATAGTCAACGCGGTCTGCTGCTGTCGCCGGTTTGAATACGCTGGATTTCACTGGCACATCGACCTCCTCGATCAATCCGTTAGCCTGATCTCGATACGTTTGTTGATTTTTCCTTTATTCTCGGTTTTGGTTATCTTTATGCCGCGCACTTCTTTGGTATGGTTGACGTGAGTGCCGCCATCGGCCTGCAAGTCCAACCCGACGATTTCTACGATACGCACTTCCTCGATGCCTGGCGGGAGCAAGTTAATCCTGGTGCGCACAAGGTCCGGTATAGCAAAAGCTTTTTCTCGAGGAAGCGTGTATGCCTTGATCGGATAGTCCGTCTCGATTGCCTCGTTCACTCTCTCTTCAATATATGTGATACGTTCTTTGTTGAGATTTTCCATCGCGAAATCCATACGAGCCTTATCCGGGTACATCTGTCCGCCGGTGACCTGGACCGCAAACTCTTTCCAGATAATGCCGCACAGGATGTGCAGCGCGGTATGCGTCCGCATCATCTGGTAGCGGAATTCCCAATCGATGGTGCAGACCACCTCGGTTCCCACCGGTGGCGGCAGGCGATCCAGCGTGTGCCAGACCACATCCTCGCGCTTATTTAAGGCAATCACGCTGGCCTCTTGCCCGTGATTATCCCACGTAATGATGCCGCGATCCGGCATCTGGCCGCCGCCGCCAGGGTAAAAAACGGTGGCGTCGAGCGCGATTTCGTCACCTTCTACAGCAACAACTCTGGCGCTGCATTCAAAAGTGAAACTATTTTCGTGGTAGAGCAGCTTCGTCTTCATTGGCCAGCTCCTGAACTAAACAAACTACAAAAAAATTCTCGTCACCTATATCTTAACTATAGGGACGAGAGGAACTCCCGTGGTACCACCCTGATTAGCCATCTATACATGATGAGATAAACTGGCTCGCTCATTTGACGTCTTCCTTCAAGGTAACGGGAAGGTTCCGGCCCGGCCTACTATGCATATTTTTCGGCCAGGAAGCTCAGGAGTGATTTTCGGCACGCCTCTTGTATCCGCTTGCACCATGCGCGAACTCTCTCAAACAAGGTTGGGCAGCTTACTTGTTCCGTCGTTGCTTCTGCGACGCTATCATATCACAGAAAGTGATAAAATACAATTATGCAATCAATCTGGATTCACATCCTGACGAACATTTACCATCAGAATCGGCCCTGTCATGCTGAGCGCAGCGAAGCATCTCGCTTGCCCCAGACAGATGCTGAGCGCAGCGAAGCATGACAGCTCACTCCCGATCTTGATCGTTACTATTTATCAGGGTAAAATGCGAAGAACATCAAGGAATATTCATACACTATGTACGATTTAGATACGTTTTATGGCCCCAATGCCGGCTATGTGCTCGAACTGTATGAGCGCTATCGCCAGAACCCATCTTCGGTTGACCCTGATTCACGCGCCGTTTTCGATAGCTGGTCTCCTGCATCTGTTGCGACACTTGAAACTCCATCATCAACTATAGAGCCTACTTCGCCGGTGGCAGCCGTATCAGTATCTACTATTGTGGCAGCTACAAACCTGGCGTATGCCATTCGTTCGCGAGGACATTTGGGAGCGCATCTCGATCCACTGGGAAGTGAGCCATTAGGTGATCCGGCTTTACTGACAGAAACGCATGGTATACGTGACGAAGACCTGGCATTGCTGCCGCCGGAGATTGTTGGCGGACACTCGGCGGAAGCCAAGCACAACGCGCTAGAAGCCATCACCGCCCTGCGCGCCATGTACTCCGGCACAATCAGCTATGAATTTGACCAGGTGAAAAGTCCTGATGAGCGGCTGTGGCTGCGCGATGCGGTCGGCCTGCAATTGTATCGACTCGCGCCTGGACGGGATATACGCTATAAACTCCTGCAGCGACTAACCCAGGTCGAGGCATTTGAACACTTTTTGCATACGACCTTTCCCGGCCAGAAACGCTTCTCGCTCGAGGGAACTGATGTGCTGGTGCCGATGATTGATGAGATCATCGGTAACGCGGTCAAAGCAGGCACGCATGAAGTCATCATCGGTATGGCGCATCGCGGACGCCTGAATGTGCTGGCGCACGTGCTGGAGAAGCCCTACACGAACATTCTGAGCGAGTTCCGCCATATGAAGCACGAGGAAGGCGTACCCCTGACGGATACCTTCGGCTTTGGCTATACGGGTGACGTCAAATATCACCTGGGTGCGGAACACGTGCTGGGCGAAGAGGAAGGAGCCGACATTGATCTTAAAATCACGTTATCGCCTAACCCCAGCCACCTGGAGTTCGTCAATCCGGTAGTGGAAGGCATGACGCGCGCCTCACAGGAGATACGCACCCAGGCGGGCAGCCCCGGCCAGGATGTCAATCGCACTATGCCTATTCTTATTCATGGTGATGCAGCTTTCCCAGGCGAGGGTATCGTGGCGGAAACCTTGAACCTGTGGAACTTGCAGGGTTATAGAGTGGGCGGAACAATCCATATCATCGTAAACAACCAGCTGGGCTTCACGACGGAGCCGCGCGACTATCGCTCGACGCACTTTGCCAGCGACCTGGCGAAAGGTTTTGAGATTCCCATCATCCATGTCAATGCCGATGATCCCGAAGCGTCGCTCATGGCTGTACGCATGGCTTATGCCTATCGAGATCGCTTTAATAAGGATATCCTGGTGGACCTGGTGGGCTACCGCCGCTGGGGACACAATGAAGGTGACGAACCGGCCTTTACGCAGCCGCAGATGTACGAAGTGATACGCACACACCCTGGCGCGCGCGAGCTTTACGCGCAGCGCCTGCAAGAGCAGGGCATCATCTCCCTGGAAGATGTTGATGCCATGCAGAAGCGGGCTATCGAGACGCTGGAACAGTCCAGGCGCGAAGCTGATGAGAATTTGCAGCCGCTGGAGGAGGAAGAAACCAATGGCGTCAACGGACATTACGAGGAAGCTGAATTGCCGCCGCCCGTGTCTGCCGGTGATCTGATAAGCTATAATACCGAACTGTTAAACTGGCCCGAAGGTTTTTCGCCCAATAGCAAACTGGCTCGCCTGTTGCAACGCCGTGCCACAACGCTGGGAGCGGAGGGCGGCATTGATTGGGGGCAGGCCGAGGCGCTGGCTTTTGCCTCGATTCTGGCGGACGGCACGTCTATTCGCCTGACGGGTCAGGACAGCGAGCGTGGGACGTTCAGCCATCGTCATGCTGTGCTGCATGACCAGCAAAGCGGCGCGTTGTACATTCCACTCCAGCATTTATCACAGGCCCGCGCGAACTTTTCCATCTTCAATAGCCCTCTCAATGAAAGCGCATCGCTTGGCTTTGAATATGGGTACAGCGTGCATGCTCCCGACGTGCTGACATTGTGGGAAGCACAGTTCGGCGACTTCGCGAACGTGGCCCAGGTAATTATTGACCAGTTTATCGCGTCGGCTCGCGCCAAGTGGAAGCAGCCCTCGTCATTAGTGTTATTACTGCCACATGGTTATGAAGGACAGGGTCCGGAGCATTCGAGCGCGCGCCTTGAGCGCTACCTGGAACTAAGCGCTCAAGATAACTGGCGCGTCGCGAGCTGCTCGACGGCGGCCCAATACTTCCACCTGCTGCGGCTGCAGGCGTTTTACCTGCATCGCTATGCGCGCCCGCTGGTGGTTATGACGCCCAAGAGCCTGCTGCGCCATCCCCTTGCAGCAGCCAACCTGCGCGAACTGGCGGAGGGGACATTCCACCCGGTGCTGAACGACTATGACGCGCTGCAGCACGCGGACACTGTCAGGCGCGTGGCGCTTTGCACCGGCAAAGTTGCCATCGACCTGCTTTCCAATGCTGGTCGCGCGCAGGCCGAGGATGTGGCGGTTGCGCGCGTAGAACTACTCTACCCATTCCCGGAAAACGAGTTGCAGCAGGCGCTGGCACAGTATCCCAATGCCCATGAAGTCGTCTGGGTACAGGAAGAGCCGGAGAATATGGGCGCGTGGGGATATATGGCTCCCCGGTTAGCGGCTCTGTTGGGGTCAAAAATGAAGCTGCGGCATATCTCGCGTCCCGCGCGATCCAGTCCGGCTACCGGCTTTTCTGACCTCTTCCAGCTTGAGCAGGAGCAGATTATCGAGCAGACGTTGCATACGTCAGCAAAGATTCGCAGCGTTTGAAAGGGAGGGAATATATGTCTGTTGAAATACGCGTCCCACCACTGGGAGAATCGATCGTTGATGCGGTGATCGCTACCTGGCTCAAGCATGAAGGCGATAGTGTAAATCAAGGGGAGGCGCTGGTTGAACTCGAGACCGATAAGGTCAATGTGGAGGTTAGCGCAGAACAGAGTGGTGTGTTGCAAAAAATTGTGAAAAATGAGGGCGATGAAGTTGTGGTAGGTGATGTCATCGGGTTGATTGGTGAAAGCGCGCAGCAGGTACAAATGGAGCAGTCCCAGCCCGTGAAAGACGCTTTTCAACCGTCTGCGACTGTGGCACAACCGGCGGCCAGTGGGGCCGAATCGTCCTCAGATGGGCAACCTGTGGCATCACCCCTGGCACGCCGCATAGCGGCGGACAATAATATTGACCTGGCACAGGTCAAAGGCAATAGCCCGCATGGTCGCGTGACCAGAGAAGATGTTATCAGCTTCATTGGACAGAAAACGCAGTCTCCTGCTGCCTCGTCGGCAGCTCAAGTTGGCAGTTTGCCTGCTGCGCCTGCGTCATCGGTTCCCGCCCCTGTTTCTCCCCCGGCTCCCGCCCGGCCCGCGAAACCCCAGGCACAGAGCGAAGCGCGCGGGCGTGATGAGCGTGTGCGCCTGTCGCGGCGCAGGCAAACCATCGCGCAGCGCCTGGTGGAAGCACAGCACAACGCCGCCATGCTCACCACTTTCAACGAGATTGATATGAGCGCGGTGATAGAGATACGCAGCCAGCGCAAAGAAGCCTTCAAAGAGCGCCATAATGTGTCGCTGGGCTTTATGTCGTTCTTTACAAAGGCGGTGGTCGGCGCATTGAAAGCCTATCCGCGCCTGAATGCCGAAATCCAGGGCAACGATATGATCCTCAAGTATTATTATGATATTGGCATCGCGGTGGGCGCGGAAGAAGGACTGGTCGTGCCTGTGCTGCGTGACGCTGATCGCAAAAGTTTTGCCGAGATCGAGCGGGAAATCGCAGACCTGGCAAAGCGCGCCAGGGAGAATACACTGACGCTGGCAGAACTACAGGGTGGCACTTTCACGATTACTAATGGTGGAGTGTTTGGTTCTCTAATGTCTACACCTATCCTGAACGCGCCGCAAGTGGGCATTCTGGGCATGCACAAGATCGAACAACGGCCTGTGGTGGTCAAAGGTCAGATTGTGATAAGACCCATGATGTATGTTGCGGTTTCTTACGATCATCGCATTGTGGATGGTCGGGAAGCTGTACAGTTTCTTGTGCGTGTGAAGGAACTGGTTGAAGACCCGGAGTCACTTTTGTTAGAGGGATAGGTTTGGAAGAAAGTTCTACTCGACAATGGGGGTTTCACCCTGTATAATCTAGGCAGTAAATTCGCCCTGCTTCGCATCTGGGGTGAGAGAGATTTTTGTGCCAGCATTGAGAGAAGAGCGGGCAGCACAGGATTGGAATAGGGGTTCGTCTCAACATGGATCACTCGGCAAATGGTGACGAGCTAAATGCTCTGATTGGGAAATCGCTCGGTCAATTTATTATCCGTGAGCGCATTGGTTCGGGTGGCATGGCTACGGTCTTCAAAGCCTTTCAGCCAAATCTTGAACGGTTCGTTGCTGTCAAGGTTCTTCCGGCCTATCATGCGCGCGATCCGATCTTCTTAAAGCGTTTTACGCAGGAAGCTCGCTCTGTCGCCAAACTCCAACATGCCCATATCGTCCCCATACATGAATTTGGCAATGAGAATGACATCACTTTTATCGTGATGGAGTATGTGGATGGTGGGACGCTCAAAGACCGTTTGAAGCAGCGACAGGTTACTATGGTCGAAGCTGTGGATTTCGTTATCCAGGCAGCCGAAGGGCTGGGGTGCGCGCATGGACATGGCATTGTGCATAGAGATGTGAAGCCGGCCAATATGCTGCTGCGCAAAGATGGACACCTGCTGCTTTCTGACTTTGGCATCGCGAAAATCCTGGAAGGAACGTCCAACCTGACGCGCGCGGGTACAGGCATTGGCACCCCACAGTATATGTCACCTGAACAGGGAACGGGTCAGCAGGTTGATCGACGCAGCGACATCTATTCGCTGGGCATCGTGCTTTTCCACGCGCTGGCCGGGAAAGTGCCTTTTAGCGCTGAAAGCCCCCTCTCCATCACTGTCAAACACATGAATGAACCTTTGCCGGTCGAGGAGTTGCGCATGAGGGGAGTGCCACAGCCAATTCAGCAGGTAGTAATCAAGATGACTGCCAAAGCGGCCTCTGATCGCTATCAAACAACTGACGAGCTCATTGAAGCTCTCACAGAAGCCGTAATTGTATCACACCTCTCCCTTCCGCGTTGGCGTTCGGGTTTGCAGCCTTCCTTGCCCCTGTCGCCAGCCACTCCTATTCCACCGGTGTCCCCGGCAGCAGGGTCATTGCCATTGCCGCCAATGCTCTCACAACCACTCGGTTTGAGCGGGAGCAGAGCGTCTCTGATTACTGTCTCTTGTTTTCGCTGCGGCTCGGCCAATCAGAGTGATCGTCTGTTCTGTACTTCCTGCGGCTATGAGCTGTCGGATAGGAAAGCTGCTTC
>DATGGW010000203.1:0-10194 GCA_035308345.1 Ktedonobacteraceae bacterium
GTGCAGAAACGCATTGACGACGCGCATGAACGCATCGAACGTGCCGCGATGCACATTGTGGGTGGCCCCATTGATCTGAACAGCGCGGCTATGTGCGGGCAGGTATCGCCGTGCTTCCTCCCAGGCGACCTCATCGAGCAGTGATCCCAGCGACGGGTCGGCCCGAATCAATAGAGTGGGGGCAGCGATGTTGGAGAGCAGCGGCAGCAGGTCACCATCCTGGCCCGCCTCGGCAAAGACGCTCACGACCGCCTCCCGGCTGACCCGGTGCAGCGCATCGATCTTGCCTGCGATGTCGGCATCGGTCCAGCCGGGGCTGCTCGCAGCGAGTTCGGCGCGCAACTCCTCGGCGGGACGGCCAATATCCCTGGTATAAGCGGCCGCTCGCTGCTCGGGGTCTCCGCGCCCGAAGGCGTGGGCCGGGTCCTCCAGGATCACGTGGGAAAGCGCAGGCACGGACTGCTGGGACCCAGCTCCGCTGGCCAGCACCATGGCCGTTGCCCCACCCCAGGAATGGCCGATCAGCACGGGACGCTCGAGGCCCAGCTCGGCGATCAAAGCCAGGGCGTCATCGGCGGTCTGGCGCAGGCTGTAGTTGCCTGGCGGGGGCTTGATGCTCTCGCCGTGCCCGCGCATATCCAGGGCGTAGACCCGGTAGCGCTCCGCCAGCGCCGGGCCGACGCGCACCCAGCTCAAAGCCGAACTCGTGATGCCGTGCAGCAGCAGGGCATCGGGGAGCTCCGTCCGCTCTGCGCCCCAACTGAGATAGCGAAAGCGACCGGCTGGCAAGTCAATGGAGTGGGATCGCATCCTCGCCGCGGGATCTTCTGTCACGCTGCCCTCCTTCAGCAATTACTGGCATGCTCTCATCTCCATTATGCCACAACGGGCGGTGGTGAAGAAGAGCCCTTGAGCACGCGAACCATCTCACTTCCCGAATAGTCGCCGGGTGAGCGTGGCAATAAAGGTGACCTCGATGAGCAGCCCGACCAGAGCTTCGAAAGCGGCCAGAATGGTCAGGGATCGTCGAGTGCGATACCCCCGGGAAGAAGCCTCGGCCGTGGAAGGAGGCAAAAGGGCCATCGCATCTCATTTACCTCATCCTGATCAATTATCTCGCATGGGTAGGACGAGATACGCTGATATGAGGGATCAGTGACGTGCGCGAGAAGATCGGCGCAAGAAACTGTTGATGTGAGGCTCTTCCCCTTCCGTATCCAGGCAATCCTTTCCCATCGCGCAAAGAGAACAAGGCTCCTACCCGGCTTCTCCGGGCCGTTGTTCCTTCTTTGGCCGTCCTATTGCTCCTGCTTGACGGCAGCGATCAAGAGAAACATGGGGCGGCGCGTTTCGTCCTGCCATGCGGGATGTGTGCCCAGCAGTTCTGGCGTAGGCTGCGGTTCGGAGAGCCTGGTAATGGTGAAACCGGCGTCAAGGACCATATTCACATAGGTGGCGACAGTGCGGTGATACTTGACCACCTCCTGCTCCAAAAAGCGTGCCTGACGCGGGCCTTCATTCTGGTACTGATCGAGCGGCCAATGTAAGCGCTCCCCCTGCGGGCCGTAATACCAGTCTTGGGCCGCCAGGGCCGTGAAGACCGGATGCTCAACCGAAAAAACAAAGCTGCCCCCCGGTAGCAGGCAGTGATGCACTTTGCGACAAACGAGTTCGAAGCGCTGCACATAATGCAGGGCCAGTGAACTGAGCACCACATCGAAGGCCCTTGCGGGAAAGTCGATGTCTTCAATCGCCAGCCGGCGATACTCGATCGCGGCATCGTTGGTACTCGCTCTGGCACGCGCGAGCATCTTTTCGGATAGGTCGACTCCTACCACCCAGCGTGCCCGCTGTTCGCGCGCGTAGCGGCAGTGCCAGCCAAAGCCGCAGCCCAGATCAAGCACGGTTTTATCGGCGAGCGTGGGAAGCAGCGCGCGGAAGGCAGGCCACTCTCCAGCCTCATCCAGTCCGCCGATGGAACGGGCCATCTGAATATAATTGGCAAAGAATGCCGGATCATCATATTTATTCTGCTTCATAGAACGAAAGCCTCCTCGCTTCATCTTAGACGACGTTCGCCCTCTTTGCAAAGGGAAGCAGGAGCAAGCCGGGTCCTTGTCATAGCACGAAAACCGTGAAGACGGGCTGATCGCTGATATCTTCTGCCATTTTTCTGTGACGAGGGCTCTGGTGTATAATACGTTGCGAAAGGTTGACGATCCCCGTCCGCCGATTTACTTGGCGGCACCTATTGGAAACCACGAAAGGAAAAGCTCGATGGCAACGTTCGATGCGGTTCGTGAAGTGCGGATTGCGCTCACGGTGGAGCATTTTGAGCAGGCCGTCCAGTTCTACCGCAACCGTCTGGGACTGGCTGTGGTCGAAGAGTGGCAGCGCCCCGAAGGCCGCGGGGTGATCCTCTCCCTCGGACCGCAGACCACGCTCGAACTCTTTGATGGTCCGCAAGCCGACTTTGTTGACCAGTTGGAAGTGGGCCGGCGTGTGAGCGGCCCGGTGCGTTTGGCGCTCTCGGTGCCAGATGCCGATGCCGCGGCGGCGGTCTTCGCGCAGGCAGGCGCGCAGCTCCTCTCCCCCGCCACACCGATGCCCTGGGGAGACCGCAATGCGCGCGTCCAAACGCCCGATGGAATGCAGATCACGCTATACCACGCGGCAAATGCCGGGGGCGACTAGCGTCACGCTAGCCGGGCCGCTTTCCTCTCTGTGGCGGGCAGCGCATGAAGCGAGTGTAACCAGTAAGCGAGCGGTCAGAAACTCTTGAACCGATCGCAAGAAGAGGAGAGATGTAATGAAAGCTCGACCGACGATTGGCATCGTCAGCCCAGGGGACATGGGACACGCCCTCGGCGCCGTCCTGGTGCAGCACGACCTGCGTGTCCTCACCAACCTGCAAGGGCGAAGCGCTCGCACGGTTGCCCTGGCAAGGCAGGCCGGGATCACCGATGTCAGCGATGATGAAACCCTGGTGCGCAAGGCCGACATGCTCCTCTCCGTGCTGGTCCCCGCTCAGGCTTACGCGTTCGCTGAACGAATAGCAGTGGCGATGCGTGCCACCGGCAGCACCCCGCTGTTTGCTGACTGCAACGCCATCTCCCCGCGCACCACACTGTCCATCGAGCGCCTCTTGGGCGAGGTGGGGGCCGAGGTCGTCGATGTGGGCATCATCGGTGCGCCTCCGCGAGCGGGGAGCGCAGAGACGCGCCTGTACGCCTCAGGACCTGATGCAGCACGACTCGCGGCCCTCAATGAATACGGCCTCGATGTGCGGATCGTCGGGCCGCAGGTGGGGCAGGCCTCGGGGCTCAAGATGTGCTATGCCTCCCTGACCAAAGGGCTTACGGCCCTTGCGACCCAGGCCCTCGCGGCAGGAGAGGTCCTCGGCCTCGGTGAGACCTTGACCGGCGAGCTGCGGGAGAGCCAGTCTGGGTTGTGGGAGTGGTTCGAGCGGCAGGTCCCGCGCATGCCGCCCAAAGCCTATCGCTGGGTGGGGGAAATGGAGGAGATCGCCCGCACCTTCGTCGACCTGGGACTGCCGCCCCAGATGCTGGAAGGAGCAGCAGCCCTCTACCGGCTGGTGGAGCAAACGGAGTTGGGCGCGGAGACGCCGGAGGAGCGACACCGCGGACAGAGCCTGGCGGAGGTGACGGCTATCCTGACCGAGGCTTTGACGAAGGGGACAAAGTCGGCAGAATGATGATGGGTCATTGGTTCCTGGTCGTCAACAGACAGAGGTCTCTGTTTCATCGTGTCCGTTCATTGCCCTGCTCTCTGTGTCATTTATCATATATCCTGCGTGGGTTTATCATATAATCTGCCATGCTGCTAAGCACTTTGCGCCAACTGCCTTTCTCACATAATCTGGCGTAACAACATTTTCTTGTATCGAAACATCCATAGCTCATCTATTTTGCGCACTTTTTTGACCCAACGCCAAGATATGTGCGAGAAGTGCCACGTTACGGTTTTTATGCAACCTCGCTGATGAAAAAGAGGAATCTCTTCCATGCGTGTCAAAAACCTTCGTTTCTTCAGATGTATTGATGTGTTTAAGATCACGATTTCACGTCTCCCGGCAGCAGAAGAACATCTCTTATGCTCCTCCGCTGCTGGGAGACATACGTCCATTCAAGCACCCTTTTGGGGATGGTCTGTGCAGGCCAGAGCAGGTTTTCTCCCGCGTCAGTTGCTTGATTGTACGAAGCGGATGCACTACGCAAGTATCCGCGCGGGAAAGAGGACTCCGAGGGTACGGTTCTCCCCCGGCGCCTGCGCACCTGGGATCAGGAGCTACCAACTCTGGCTGCCTGCCACCTGCCTGATGGTGACATGGAGGCGGTTGAAGAGGTTGGCTGTGGCGATCATGAGGATCAAGACCGCCAGTCCCTGCTCGTCGTAGTGCCGGGCGGCCTCCTCCCAGATCGAGTCTGGGACCGGGTCCGCCTGATCGGCTATACGGGTGACGGCCTCGGCGAGCGCCAGGGCGGCGCGTTCGGCGTCGGTGAAGTAGGGGGCATCCCGCCAGGCCGCCACGACGAAGAGGCGCTCGTCTGTTTCGCCTGCTTCCTTGAGGAGGCGACAATGTTGGTCAACGCAGGCGCTACAGCCATTGATCTGGCTCGCGCGCAGTTGGACAAGGCCGATCGTCCCCGATGGCACGGCACCCTGTTCCGCAGACTTCCTCAGGGTCTGTAGGGCCTGCAGGGCGTCAGGAACGATCACCACCGGGTTTTGACTCATTCGTGCTTGCATGATTCCTCTCCTCCAGGGTCTTCAGGTGTTTGTGCTGAAGGCCCGTATGTGTTTTTTGATGGTAGGATACCATTGAACCGGGACGGCTCTTCTCGTGTGAGAAAAACGCCGATTGCTGCCTGCTCACCTCACGCTGGATCTGCCGGAAAGGCGCGCGGATATCACCCGATTTGATGTGTCCTCTCGTGTTGCTGGAGCCAGGCTTCCCATCTGACGGTGCCTGTCGCCTGTTGTGGGCAGGTATTGCCACCCTGGCGCATTCTGCTGGCTGTTTTGCCAGGCAGGAAGATCGGGAGGATGGCACGGTGCATTCCCCGTTGCCTCAACCAGCCCCGCGCCAGCTCTCCAGAGGTGTAGACCTGCGGACCGCCCATATCCGGCAGGCGACCGGATGGGCCAGCCTGGACGATCTCACAGAGACGTCGGGCCACTTCCTCCTCGGCAATGGGTTGGAGCAGCAGGTCCGTCGGCACCAGCGCAACCAGGGGGAGCCTGGTCAGCATGTGCAGCAAGACATCGATACCGTAATGAAACTGGGTCGCCCTGAGGATGGACCAGGGGAGACCGCTGTGCTTAACGAGATCTTCGCAGGCGAGCTTGGCTTTTCCGACGGCATACGGGACCGTATCAATGCCCACAATCGACATGAAGACCACATGCGAGACACCCGCCTCGCGGGCAGCCTCCAGCAGACGGCGCGTGCCTTCGACATCGATCTGCCAGATATGGCGGTTCCCACCAGTGGCGGCATGGACCACCACATCCATGCCCTGGACTGCCCGAGAGAGGCCTGCGCCGGTCTCCAGATCAGCCTGCACCCACTCCGCGCCCGGCCAATCATCTCCAGGATTGGCCCGTCGACTCATCCCACGCACGGGATACCCGGCCTTGCTCAATTGCTTCACCACCAGGCGGCCCAGTCTTCCCGCGCCGCCTGTCACCAGAATATGTTGCATACTATTTCCTCTCGTGTTTCTCTGTACTTTACATGCCTCTCTCGAGAGAGGCTCGTACAGAAGACAAGAGAGCACGGGCAAATGTGACACCCCTCTGGTTGTTTTCTGTCCTGGTATGGGCTTACAATAAGGGGGAAGGAGAAAGATGAGCGATGGACGAAGCCATGGATCAGGGGAACCAGGGAGAAGCGTTTGAGCACTATCGCGTGCTGCTCTTTTCCATTGCCTATCGAATGACTGGTAGCGCGAGTGACGCTGAGGATCTGGTGCAGGAGACCTATCTGCGCTATCAGGCGAGCGAAAGCTCGGAGATCGTTTCCTTGAAGGCGTATCTGACCACGATTATTACCCATCTGGCGCTGAATTATCTGAAATCGGCCCGTGTCGCCCGCGAACAGTATATGGGAGACTGGTTGCCCGAACCGATCCTCACATCGGAGGACGGTGGATCCCCCCTGGCAGAACTTGAGCAACAAGAAACGCTTTCACTGGCCTTTTTACGCCTGCTAGAGGCTCTCAGCCCGCCTGAGCGCGCCGTGTTTCTCCTGCATGAAATCTTCGATTACCCTTTTAGCGAAATCGGGGTGATGCTCTCGAAAAGCCCGACCAATTGCCGCCAGATCTTTCAACGGGCCGGGCAGGCTTTGCAGGACAAGCGCGCGCGTTTCGAGCCGCAGCCGCAGCGCCAGCGCCAGCTTGTGCTCCGTTTTCTTTCCGCCAGTCAGGCCGGGGACATGGCGGCTCTGACCAGCATCCTGGCTCAGGATACCGTCTCCTGGTCGGATGGTGGCGGCAAAGTGCAGACGAACCTCAAGCCTATTCATGGAAAGCTCGCCGTGG
Source organism: Ktedonobacteraceae bacterium (assembly GCA_035308345.1). GTDB lineage: Bacteria > Chloroflexota > Ktedonobacteria > Ktedonobacterales > Ktedonobacteraceae > CF-113. Next base: position 6,567 of record DATGGW010000203.1, read on the forward strand.
CGCGTTTCTGGCTGAGCGTGACGCGCAAAAATCAGCGGCCTCTGACCGAGACCCTGGCCGAGATCAATGGCAGCCCGGCCATCTTGTTGTGGGACGAGGGCAGGCTGGCCGGGGTCATCAGCCTGACCCTGAGCGCCGTGGGCATTCAGGAGATCTATGCTCTGCTGAATCCGGAGAAACTGGCCTATCTGCAAAAACAGCTCTCCGGGCGTGGGACGGCTCCAGAAACTTCCAAACTGTCCAGCTTTTCACCAGATCAACGCTGAGAAACCAGACGCAGCGCGAAGCGCGTGTCATGTATCAGGAATTCTGCGCGGGTTTCTCCGAAAACGTGCCACGCAGCCAAGCGCATTCAGAGGATCAGTTTTCTCGATAAACTGGCGTAGCTTTGGTACTTGAGCAATGGAAGCTTGCTTTGCCTGTAAGTCGACTCTCTTTTCAGCTTTGCGCCAATTTATGCGAGAGAAAAAGGATGCTTCTCCAGGAGCGGATTCCAGGCGGCACACGCCAATTTATACGAGAAAAACTGGTCGTTTCATCACTTCTGAATAGCGTTGAATAGATGAGATAAGATGCCTCGCCAGTTTATGCGAGAGAACAATCGGCTGAAAGCGCCTCTCAAGCCGATACGGACAAGTTTTATGATACAAATGCGCCAGGGTTCATACACGGCTTTGGTGAAACACTGCCCACTTGATTCCTCCTTCCAGCCTGGAAGGAGGAGAGAAGCGAGGCAATATGAGGTGACTAGATGTCAGGAATTGCTCGTATTTCTTTCTTCTGAAAAGAAAGATAATTCTGGTGGCATAAATGTCCAGAACTCTTCAGTTGGCCTCTCTGGCCAGTATATAGAGGGAATCCTCCTAAAGGAGATATCTAAGTATTCGCTATTGTCAATGCCGCCTTCTCTGTTTTTAATTAGCTTTTGTGCGCCGACTATACCCGTGCTCATATGTTTATAGACGACCCAGAATGCCACTGGAAGGAATTTGAGTAAATCACCATGAACATAGTACTTTCCGTTATCTATCCTTCCAACTGTTAGCCCTCTGACAATTACGTATGTATTGGAAGGATAGAGCCAATAATAAATTTCTAAATCCTCAGGAAGTTGTTTGTTGGGGTCAAGGAAATATTCTCGCATGCTTTCGTGGAATTGATTCTCTACAAGAAAGGGCTTATCAGAGGCTAGCCATGGCACTGCTGCTAAAAGATGACCCACCACGGCTCGTGCCACTCTGTTTGTCTTAACAAGCAGGCTTATTTGCTCAGGCAAGGCAATTCCGCTTCTATACTTAGTTCTGACAAACAAGCCTAATTCACGCGAAAGTTTAATGAGCTCAGGATCATAGTGTATTCCCAAGAGGGTGTTATTGCAGGTATCACAAATTGACCTGAAGTTTACACCACTCTGACTCAGTTCTACTGTTTTCCTTCTCAATTGAAGGTCCTCATCAATTTGATACTTCTCGACGGGTACAGGATAAACAGCTTCCTTGAGGTGCTCATGAAACATTCTTATCTCCACGGGCCGTAAATTGATACTCCCTTGGGGTGGAACGTGATCTCTAGTAAGCTTTGTGAACTTTTTACATATGCTACAGTACCCTTCAAAGGATCTCTTTACTTTCTTCTTTTTTCCCATGGCTCTTGTCACCACTGCTCTATGATTGGTAAGACAAGGATATAATATACGCCAGGAATACGACCGTGCAAGTATTTAGCTTGTCGCTCCTTCTTGTTTCGCTGGCAGGGGCCTGCCCGGCAGCCACCAGTTCCATCGGCCGAGCAGGCGAGAAAAAAACTACAGGGCGTGGAGCACGCGTTGACGTAGGAGCGGGAAACTCTCACGACCATAGCCCTGTCTTTTGATGAGCTTAAGCTTGTTGACGAATCCTTCTACCTGTCCATTGGAATAGATCAATGTTAATCCGGCAAGCACTTCATCTTTGTCCCGTTGCAGTCCGGCAGCAAAACGCTTGACATCGCGGAAGCCGCTCTCCTCAACCTGCTTCATCCAATCCTGGAGTTGGTTGGCGCAGCGCCCACGGACAATCCGCCCAAATGATTGGGCAAGGCGATGCAATGCCGTTAGTTCGGAGGACACTTCACATAATTCCCTCAAATCTCTGCGCTCATCGTCCTTGAGGTCCTCAAAGGGGCGGACGAGAAGCCAGAGCGCTTGCTGGACGGAAACCCGATCAAAAACTCCAGGGGTAGGAAGTGGCACAGATTCTGTGCGCAGTGCTCTCACAAATCGATACATCGTCTGGAGAGAGCCTCTAAAGCCCTGTTCCAGAATTTCTTGCCAAAGAAGCGAGACGGATCGTTCGCCTTGCTGCCAACGAGAAAGAACGTAAGCAGCATAGGGATCGAAGATGCTTCGCCGTTTGCGTCTCGGCTGGTTGATTTCGTCATCATTGGGTCTTTTTTGCCAGCGTTGCACCGTCCGTTTCCCTATCGCCAGTCGCTCGGCAATCTCTTGTTGTGAAAGACCGAGCCTGCGCAATTCTTGAACCTGCTCGTATCGCTCTTGCTTGTCTGGACGTTTGGGGCGCTCCACGCCCCCGGCAGGGCAGGTTTCTCTCGCCTTCCAGTGATAGACCCTTCGGACTGGGATGGCAAGGCGCTCGGCCACCTCAAGGGCAGAAAGACCCTGCGAGAGAAATGTTTTCACCTGCTCAAATTGGGCTTGTTTATCGGCCAGTCGTACTAGGCGTTTTTGTTCCGCTCCCGCATCAGGGACTTGCCTCCACTCACCAGGAGCTGGAAGAGAAGGTGTGGGAAGCGGAGGTTGAGCTTGGCGAAGGTGCTTGTAACTGCGCGAGACCTCTGGCTCGATAGCCTCCACAAAATTTTTCATTACATGAAAGCGATCAGCAACGGCTACGGCTTGCGGGGCACCTTCCCGACAGGCTGTTGCATAATCCTGTCCCCGATCCCGGCTCACATATCGGATTTCGGGATGCCCTCGCATCCAAGCGCCAGCACTCTCACTACTCCGCTCTGGCAGCAAATCGATCACCTGGTGAGTGCTCAAATCTACGAGAATCGTGCCGAACTTGCGGCCCCGCTTGAACGAAAAGTCGTCAACTCCCAAAACCGTGACGGTGACGTTCGAGACCTATGGCAAGCGCAGAATATGCCTGAGAATGGTCATCCACGACGTAGCAATCCCCAGGCGCAAGGAGAGCCTGGCTCCTAAACTTCCAGAGGTCGAGAGCCCAATCGCCTGGAGTGCCTGGCTTAATCGAAGCGTCATCTGCGCCCACGGCTCCACGAACGTCGGGAGCCTTTCCGTGAAGATTTTCCGCTGGCACTGCGGATTCTGACAAAAAAACTTGCGAGCGGTAAGCTGGAGACAGATCTGTTGCCCGCAATAGGGCAGGTCTTTGAGTGACCGCTGATAACGACTATGAACTGCATCGGACAAAGCCTCACAGAGCGGACAGAGGCAGGTTGGTTGTGTCGAAAGCACATGGATCATCAAGCCAGTCTCCAGCTTCTCAATATGAGTGATCTGCAACCCTTGGGGAAGAGGCAAAAGAGGCATCCCTTCCATCGTCATCTCCTCATGAGAACTAAAGCGTCTTCTTCACGAAGAGTATATCATGCTTTTCGCTCTTCT
>DATGGW010000204.1:0-7259 GCA_035308345.1 Ktedonobacteraceae bacterium
TCCAGGGTGACATGGCTTCCATCCATGCACCAGCGCAGGAGGCCAGGGTCCTCAGCCAGCACTTGGGAGATCAGGGTGGAAAAGCATTCTCTCTCTATTTGCTGGGACTGTTTGCCCGTTTTCACAGCAGCGAGTTTGCACAAGCGCGTGCTTTGTTTGAGGAGAGCATAGTGCTCGGAAGAGAAACGGGCAACAAGGAGCGACTGGGGTGGTCGCTCTGGGCTTTAGGCGGTATCTACAGCAGACAAGCCGAGTACACCAAAGCATGTGCATGCTAAGAGGAGGCCCTGGCGCTCTTCCGAGAGGGAGGGAATAGGATTGGAGCGGCCGAGATGCTCCTCTTTTTGGGAAGAAGCTTTTTTTTAGCGCAGTGGGACCTGGTCAAAGCGCGCTCATTCATCGATGAAGGGCTGATGCTCTTGAGGAAACTGCCTCAGACCTGGTTTAACAAGTGGCTCCAGGATATCGGGTTGAGTACCTCAGCGGAGATAGCACTCAGTCAGAATAATCTTGCTGTTGCACGCTCACAGGCGGAGGAAGTGTTGGCGCTAGTAACTGAGCGCGCGAAAGAACAGCAAGGCATGGAGGACGATATCGCCTGGGCGCTCTATTTGGTTGCGCAGGTGGAAGCTCACGAGGGGAACTCCATGGCGGCATGGAACCACTACGATGAGGTTCTGACAATCGCAAGAGCAGGAAACGACAAATTAAATCTCCCTCTTTACCTGACAGGATTAGCGGAAGTGGCCACGGTGCAGGGAGAACTCATCTGGGCAGCTCGGCTCCTGGGGGCAGCGGAGGCGCTGCAAGACGCAACAGGCCTTCCTCTTGCACCGGTCTATGCAGCAAGCCAAGAGCATCTGGTAGCTGCTCTAGGCGCTCGCCTGAGTGAACAAGCGTTCGCCATTGCGAGAGCCGAAGGACGAACCATGTCCATCGAGCAAGTGCTCGACGAGCCAGCACGTGCGAAGCTATCTTCTCCGACCTCGGTAGATCAACCGCCAGCAGTTCCAGCGAAGCAATCACCCACCTATCCAGCCGGCCTCACTGCCCGAGAAGTGGAGGTGTTGCGGCTGGTGGCCCAAGGACTCACCGACGTGCAGGTGGCCGAGCAGCTCATTATCAGTCCACGCACCGTCACGACTCACCTGACCTCGATCTACAATAAGCTCGGGGTCTCCTCGCGTAGCGCCGCTACCCGCTTTGCCGTCGAACATCACCTGGCCTGAACAGACGAGGCAAGCCTTGCAGAATCCTTCCCTTCTGGTCGCCGCCCCTCCTACGTAGAAGTCTTTCTTTGAAGCCCTCTTCCCTTGCCGACAAAATACGTAACCCAATACGTAGTTCTTACGATCCATTGCTGTGTTCAGCCAGGTAGACTTTCAACAGTAGAGAAACTAGTGAAATGAGGGCTTACGGAAGGAGGTGCCCCGTGGAGAAACTGCGAGTCTTCAAATTTGGTGGAACCAGTATGGGAAGTGGAGAGCGCATTGGTCACGTTGCCAGGATCATTGCCTCGGCTGTCCTTGCGGAAGGCGAGGGCTTTCCGGTAGTGGTCGTCTCGGCCATGTCGGGCGTGACCGATGCTCTGTTGGGGATTGCGCGGCTCGTTTGTCTTGGAAAACACGAGGCTCTCACGCACGCATTGGATCAACTGAAGCAGCGGCACATCGAGGCAGCAAACCAGGCTCTCACGGGCGATGAGCGGCTCGAGGCAGTGCTGGTTAGCCTGCAGCAAAGCTTTCGGTTGCTTGAAGCTGATATCGCCCGGTTGCCCCAGTTCTATCAAGCATACCCATATGATGCCGATGCAGCACCCGTGGCAGCCTGGGGCGAGCGCCTTTCGGCGCTCCTTCTTGCCGCTGCGATTGAGGAAGCTGGAGCGCGGGCGATCACCATGCGTGAAGAAGTGATTATTACCTCTGCAGAGCAGCATGCTGAGGCGGCTCGCTTTGGAGTGGTCGTTGGAGCTGATCCGCTACTGGAAGCTACACGCAAGCGTGTAGCTGCTCTCTTGCATCCTTTGCTCCACCAAGGGGTGGTGCCGGTGGTGCCGGGATTTATCGGCCGCACGTCCTCTGGCATGGTGAAAACGCTGGGGCGTGGCGGATCAGATCTGTCAGCAACGGTGATTGGCTCGGTGCTTGACGCATGCAGCGAGGTCGTGATCTATACCGATGTGAATGGAGTGCTCAGCGCCGATCCCCGCCTGATAGGCGCACAGCATGTGCGCCTGTTACCCCGCCTTTCGTATGCCGAAGCAAGTCACCTTGCGGGCCTGGGAGCTAAGGTCCTGCATCCGCAGACGCTGGCCCCGCTTACTTCACGTCGTCTTCCTGTCCAGGTGCGAAACACCTTCCGACCCTACCTGCAAGGCACGGTGATTGGGCCTGACGAGGAGCAAACGAGCGGAGCGAAGGCTCTCGTCCTCAAGGAGCACCTGGCACTCATTACCCTTGAGCCTTTGGTGACAGAGAAAAGCCTCACTAAAAGAAGGGCGCTTGCTGTCGCTCTAGATGAAGGAGTGAGACCTGTTGCCGTCTGCTCAAGATTTGACCGGCATCTCTCATTGGTTATAGAAGAGCACGAGCTAGAGGCTGCTGTCGCTGCTTTCGAGGGGGATGGCGTATGGTACGTGTCCTGCAGGAGGAGCCTCAGTGCTTGTGCCTGTATCGGGTCTGGCTTTTTATCAGGCCCGCGGCATCAAGCTCTCGCCATCTCTGCCCTGGCACATAGTGGAATCGAGCTAATCGCACAGAGCATGACGGAATATGGCCTGGTGCTGGTCGTTGAGCGACAGGAGGGTGAACAGGCATTGCGCTGCCTGCATGATGCTTTGATTGTTCCGCTGCGGCCGGCATCTGTCAGTTCGTAATTGTCTTCCCGAGAAGAGGCTGGAGGAGCACCATGTCTACTGATACGCGTCTTCCCGTCGCTGTGCTTGGCGCAACCGGCCTGGTTGGACAGCACTTCGTTAATCCTGGGCACCTGGACGTCATTGAATACCAGCGCGCGAGAAGAGGCTGGCCGGGATATATCGCCACCAATGCCAACTGTACATCAACTATCCTGGCTCTTGCTCTGGGGCCGCTGCAAACCTTTGGAGTGCGCAGGGCGCTGGTGACAACGTTCCAGTCCATCTCAGGCGCGGGATATTCAGGGGTAGCATCCTATGACATCCTGGGCAATGTGGTTCCCTTCATTGCGGGAGAAGAGGAGGCCGTGCAGCAAGAAATGCTGAAGCTGCTGGGAGCATGGAGGCCGGAGAGCGGCTTTGCACCGGCCCCGATCGCGATCAGCGCTCAGTGTGCCCGAGTGCCCACCCTGCAGGGACATCTGGAAAACGTCTCGGTGGAACTGGACCGCCGAGTCGATCCAGCGCAGCTTATCCAGGCCTGGAAGCAGTTTGTGCCTGACACCCAGCACCTGGCACTACCCAGTGCTCCACCGGCTCCACTGCTCTACCTGCATGCGGCTAACCGCCCGCAACCAGCCCTGGATTATGCGGCTGGCAATGGCATGACGGTCAGTGTTGGTCGCTTACAACCCTGCCTGGCTCTGGGCGAAACGGGCTATAGCTTTTGGATCGTCGGAGATAACCTCAGTCGAGGTGCGGTAGGTGGCTCTCTGTTAAATGCAGAACTCTGTGTCAGAAAAGGTTTGATTGAGACAAGGCATCTGGACCTAAACCTCACAACATAAAAGTAATCAGGCAAGGGAGAGAGCTCCAGGAATCTTTCACCAGCCTTCTCGGCCAAGCACACTGGATGTGCTAGAAAGGAACGAACATGAAACGTGTGATATTAATGACCGGGACAGAACATTACGAGGTATCGACCCAGACCTCTCGTGAACCCGATGATGAGGTGCTGCGGCAGTCCTTGCTTGCAAAAGGTATAGCCGTTCAGGTGGCTGTGTGGAATGATCCGCGCGTCAACTGGGAACAGACTGCTCGTGAGGCTGTCGTAGTAATTCGCTCGTGCTGGGATTACCATCGTGACCGGGAAGGTTTCCTGGCCTGGGCGGAACGCATAGCGGAGATGACAACGCTACTCAATCCAATTGAAGCGCTGCACTGGAATACTCACAAACACTACCTGCAAGCACTGCATAAGGAGGGCATACCCGTCATTCCAACCATCTGGCTGCCACAGGGACCATCGCCAGTTCTCGCTGACCTCCTTGCTCTGCATGGATGGACGTCTGCTGTGATAAAGCCAGCGGTCTCGACGAATGCCTATGCCAGCATGCTGGTAGACAGGAACTCGCTCGTCAATGGCCGGGCACAGGCGCACCTCGATCATTGGGTAGCTGAGCGCGAGATGATGATCCAACCGTTTCTTCCATCCGTAATGGGCATGGGTGAACACTCGCTCGTCTTCATCGCAGGCGCGTTTACCCATGCGTTCCGTAAACGAGCCGTGTTATGCGGCGAAGCTGATACATTAGGAGAGCAACCAACGAGCGCGACTGACGAGGAAGTAGAACTGGCCCAGCAGATTCTGCGGAGTGCAGCCAGGCTTCTTGGCATCTCCAGCTCGTCATCGTTTCTCTTTGCGCGAGTCGATCTCATCAACGATGCTGGGACCTGGCGGCTCATGGAACTGGAGCTGGTCGAGCCCAGGCTTCGGCTCGGTGATGCGCCTGAGGCAAGAGAACGCCTGGCAGCAACCATATCCGCTCACTGCCTTGGAATGCATGTGCACATCTACCACTCGCGGCCTGAGCCTGCTTTGACGAGGCAAAGGAAATATATTAGCCTGTTTTCCTTTGTGCGGCGCGTAGAACGAGCCGTATAGCCTCATAGGATACGCCATAGTCCCTTGCGACTTTTCTAAGCGGTTCGCCTTGTTCAAGGCGATGAAGAACAGCAGGCCATTCAGCAACCGGAATTTTCCAATGGGAGTTTGTGCTGCCATTGGACACGGTCTGGCTCGTGAGGTAGGGTCTATGTTATCATTAGATGAGTCATTTGGGAAGACTTTACTAGAAAGAGATATGCTATGGAGACAGTTGAAGAGATGGTACTCACCTACGCCGCAGCCTGGGCGGAGACCGACGAAGAGCAGCGGCGCACCCTGCTCGCAACGTGTTGGGCAGACAATGGCATCTACACCGACTCTACAGGTCAGGCAGTGGGGCGAGAAGCATTGAGTTATCACATTGAGAGCTTCCGCCAGTCCTTCCCTGGGTATCGCATTCTTTTGACGAGTGGCATCGATACCCGTCATGATCGGCTACGGTTCACCTGGACGGTGGTAAGCCCTGAAGGAAGTCGTGTAATGGAAGGAGTGGATTTTGGCGAAGTGGGACCTGATGGCCGCCTGAGTCGCATAACAGGGTTCTTTAGTCGGCCCTCACCGCTTCCCTCCTCCTGGCCGGCAGACCTGGTGCTGCCAAACGAGCAGGCTGAAGGTTCGGCCAACTGAGAGCCGATGTCACACCTGGGTGTTACCGAATGAGCGGAGCCTGCTCCCCAAGCGTCCCCTCTACCGGTCCGCCTTCACGCCGCCAGTATTCAATCCCTCCAAGCATCTCTTTCACCTGGAAGCCCAGCGCGCTCAGTCTGGCCGCGGCCTTCGTCGCGGAATTGCAGCCAGGGGACCAGCAATAGGTCACCATGGGCAGTTCTTTGGAGAACTGGGCGGTGGACTCGGTGGTAATTTTGCGGTACGGCAGATTCACGGCTCCAGGAAGATGGCACTCCTCGAAATCTTGAGCACTGCGGGCATCAATGAGCAGAAAGCCGTGCTGCCCCCGCTGCATATCCAACATCACATCAGAGGCGTCCGTTTCAACCGCGAGTTTAGCGAGAAAATGGCGCTGGGCCTCGTGGGGGCCAGCTGGTGGCGTCTCCAGGACCAACGAAAAATGGGAGGTGGTTGAACTCATAACGATTGCTCCTTTTACTTCAGCATAAAAAAACAGGCGCACCACCCGGTGCATGTCTACTCTACCATAGACTTTTCCATCAGTGTTAGCTATACTTTTAGATGGGAAGTATCAAGCTTTTTGATGGAGAAGAGCCAATGGATTTTACCTACCTGCATACCTTCTGTGAGGTCGCCAAGTGGGGGAACTTTACGCGAGCCGCAGAAGCCTTAGGGTACGCGCAGTCAAGCGTGACCACGCAGATTCAGAAATTAGAAGAGCAGTATGGGGCGGTCTTGTTTGAACGCGCTGGCAGAAAAATGCGTCCAACTCAAGCCGGCGAGGTGCTCCTGCCCTACGCCCGGCAGATTCTGGCCTTGCAGGCGGAGGCCAGAACGCAGCTCTCGGAACAGCAAACCGGAACCATAACCATCGGCACGATTGAAACGCTGGCGGCTTTCTATCTCCCTCCTGTCCTGCAGACCTTTCATGACAGGTATCCCAAAATCACCCTTGCGCTGCAATCCGGCAATGAAGCCGCGATAGTGCGGGCGGTGAAAGAGGGTCAATGCGATCTCGGTCTGATCCTGGATCGTCTCTGCGCAGATCCAGAGCTGGTCGGTGTGCCGCTGCGCCAGGAGGAGTGTGCCGTCATTGTCCGGCCAGATGCTCCTTACAGCCACCTGTCGCTACTCAGCGTCCAGGATCTGGCGCACGCGCGTTTCATCCTCACCGAAGAGGGCTGTACCTATCGGGCCTTCTTGCTGCAAACGCTCAGGCAGTCTGCGACTCCGCACCAGGTTGTCGGTGCGTTTGGGAGTCTGGAAGCCATCAAGCAATGCGTCATGTGCGACCTGGGTATCGCCTTCTTGCCGCGCGTGACGGTGCAGGAAGAAGTCGCACAGGGCAAGCTCAAGGCGATCCCGTTCATGCATGAGAGCCCTCTCTACACGCAGGTGATCTACCTGAAGGGCAAGTGGCAGTCTCAAGCATTTCAGTGCTTGCTGGATCTGATGGCTCTGGATGCGCAGACCTGAGTGAGCGGTGCTGATACCACCACCGTGCTCATTTTCATGTGGATGCTGACTCTTCATTTTCCTTCGCAGGGCTGCCCAGTTCTATTGTTCAGGTATGATTCTCGTTGCGCACCCTGTGTCGTGGAGAATACGCATGACGTACAGCGTATTGTGTCATACTTCAACTATGAAGTACGAGCAGCTGCCACACTACAGCGGTAAACGCTTGCAGCAATTTGTCGACGGTTACCGGGTACGGGATTTTCAGGCGTTTGAGCGGCAGCTGAAGAAACGGTTGACGATCCTGGAAGAGGAACAAAGTAAGGATGATTTACGCCTGTTACTGAGTAACCACTTTGAAGCGTTGCTTGG
>DATGGW010000205.1:0-6959 GCA_035308345.1 Ktedonobacteraceae bacterium
GGCTACCTGTATGATGTAATTGACGGACCGGACGGCGTCGATGCGAGTATTCGCCCTAATCAGCTTTTCGCGCTCTCATTGCGCTACCCTGTACTGGATGAATCTCATCAACGCTCAGTGTTAAACATTGTTACCCAGCACCTGCTGACACCGCATGGTTTACGCGCGCTTTCGCCCCTCCGGGGCGGGTACGCGATTGATCGCGGCCCTGTGGAACATATTAAGCAACATCAGGAGGAACAGCAAAGCACTTTACATCAAGGAAGCGCGTGGCCCTGGCTGATCGGGCCATATGTAGATGCACTGCTGCGCGTGGAAGGGTCTGCTCCCGTTTGGCGCAAAGGTATCCAGCTACTGGACTCTTTCCGCGAGCAACTTCGCTGCGACATGCTCGGCATGATCGGTAGCGTTTACAATGGAGACACAACGGACGCGATAAATCTGGCCTCCACTCGCTCGCACACACAACTTGCATCCGCGCTCAGCATAGGTGAACTATTGCGTGTCTACAAACTACTGGCGCATTTGGGGGTGCGTTCCTCCGACCAAGCGCTATCGGTCTGATGCATTTTCATCACTTCTGCACATTTATTCACCAAGTTATCCACACTCGCTGTGGATAACTTTTGGTGTTTAATACGTTTATTAACGGTGGGCGCGATAAATCTGGCCCCTACCTTCTTTTCGGCAAGCAAGTGAAGTGAATTAGAGTTTTCCACAACTATGGTGGATAAGTTTTCCACTTCATCCACAGAGCAAACTTCCAGCCATCAACTTGTCCACGATCATGGTGGATAAGTTTTCCACATTATGCACATAGCAGGCGAGCAATCGGATGATTTTCCACAATCATAGTGGATAAGTTTTCCACATCGTCCAGGCGACAGGCAGAGAAACAAGACAGTGTGATCAAGCATAAAATGCAGTTGTTGACGATTAAATCAGGTCAATCTGCTGAAAACGTGGATAAATCGGGCAAAATTGTGGACAACCGATGAAAAATGTGCAAAAGTACGTTAGGAGAATTCCTGCTTGTTATACATCTGTTACCCGTAATGTGGTATATAATTATAACAATCTACTATCAACATCTGTCAGAATTTTTTTCATAAAGATGCTGGAGTTTTCCACAATCGCGGTGGATAAGTTTTCCACCATATCAGCGAACGGGGGATAAACAAAAAAGTTATCATTGCCACCTGGGGATAACTTATCCACAATTGCTCAACCTGGATGTACCCTCCGAGAAAGTTATCCGCATAGGCGCGAAATTTATCCACCGCAGCTACTTGTTTATGCGCATACTATCCCCCTGTTGATAGATGGTGGGTAAGTTATCCACCGCGCTTAAGATGACTTCCCAGGCTGATAAAGAGGGTAGCAGGCAAAGCGTAAAAGCTTCAATATGAAGACTTATCCACTTGTCCACGCGCCCTATTACTACTACGATATTTTTTATAATAATAAGTAATATGAATCTTAATAGATAGAGATTGTGGACAAGTGGATAAGTTGCCGTAAAATGGTTGGTTGATGGTTTTGAGACGGCAGTTACAATAGCAGAAGATAAGTAACGCGATTCGGTGGATAATGGGCCCAATAAAACGCGTTCCGACACGCGAGGAATAGGACAATTGGTTCACTTGTTACAATTACTTCGTAGAACCGTATAGAATGACGCAACTTTCTATAACATGGCTCGTTATATTGTTGTGAGAGAAGCAGCAAGCCGTTACCACCGCGTTGGGTCAGAGGTACACAATGACATCGCTGATTGAGACGATCAAAGCAAAGATAGACGTGGTGGAAGAGATCGGACTGGTGGTCGCTCTTCAAAAAGCGGGAAAATCGTACCGGGGTCTTTGCCCATTTCACAACGAGCGCACGCCATCGTTTCATGTGTTCGCGGAAACACAAACGTGGCGCTGTTTTGGCTGTAACGAGGGTGGCGATGTTTTTGCTTTCGTGGAAAAGCAGCAGGGACTGGATTTCCGGGAGGCGCTGCATTACCTGGCAGAGAAGGCGGGTGTCGCGGTTGAAGAGCAGACCCACCGGGACCCGGAGGTAGAGCGCGAACGCAACGCCGCCAGGGAGCGACTGCGCAAGCTGAACGAGGAGGCGCTGCTGTGGTATCACCAGGTATTGTTGCGCGCCAGGGACGCCAGCGAAGCGCGCGCATACTTGCAGAGCCGCGGCATCACATCCGAGTCGGTGATTGCTTTCAGCCTGGGCTATGCGCCTGAGCAGTGGGACGGGTTGAGTCGCTACCTGTTAGGACATGGGTATACTGAACGTGAACTTGTAGATGGAGGGTTAGCGCGCGAACGTGAAATGGGCGCTGCGTCAGGAGTTTCTCACGGTGAAGTCGGGGGCGAGGGAGAAGACAGGGGTGGCGGCGTATATGATTACTTTCGCAATCGCATCGTCTTTCCTATCCGGGATATGCGCGGTCGGGTGATTGGTTTTGGTGGACGTGCCATGGGGAATGGCCAGCCGAAGTATCTCAATTCGCCGCAGACACTGCTGTTTGAAAAAAACAACGTGTTGTATGCCATTGACAGGGCGAGGGAGAGTATCAAACTGGCGAAGCAGGTCGTCATTGTTGAGGGCTACGTGGATGCGGTGATTGCCCATCAGTATGGGACAAAACAGACGGTGGCGTGCATCGGCAGCGCTATCACTGAAAAGCACATTCAACAGCTTAAAAGTCTGACAAAACAGGTAACGCTGGCTCTAGACCCGGATGCTGCTGGTGAAGCCGCAACAGAACGCGGCATTCAAGAGGCTTTGAAAGCGTTTGATCGCACGGTGGTGCCGGTTCCGGTGGTGGCCGAGAGTTATGCAGCGAGTGCCAGGAGCAAAAAACGCCAGGAGCAGCGCGGCATCATCCGCCTGGAAGAGCAGGTGGACGCGGAAATCAACGTGGCGCGGCTGCCGCCCGGCGAAGACCCGGACGAGCTTATCCAGCGCGACTTCAAGGCGTGGTCTGACGCGATCTCACATCCGCTGCCGCTCATCGACTATTACTTCGTGGCGAAAACGGCGGGACTTGAACTCAAGCAGCCAAATGGGAAAGCGGAGGCGGCAAAGCGCCTGTTACCTGTGATCGGGGCGATATCCGACCGTATCAAGCGCGACGCCTATATTCAAAAGCTGTCAACTATGATTGGGATCGACGAACGGAGTCTCAATGAAGAGTTGCAGCGCGTGCTGAGGGGGCATGGGGGGCAGAGGACGACCGGCGTCACGGCGGTATTTTCGGATCGCGGTGGACGGCGTGCCAGCCGCGAAAGGGACGAGACGGGTGGGAGGCAGCTTCTACCAGATCACCATGTCATTGAGGACGCGGCCGGCGATGTGGAAAGGGGCCTGGATGAAGATGACCTGCTAGGACAGCGCAGTGGCACGGCGAATCGAACATTTGGACTTGACAGGAACGGCAAAAATAGGGTACAATGGGAGGACTACCTGATTGGGCTACTCTTGGCGAATCCTGAGCTAAGCACGCAAGTTTGTGGTATAATAAACGATGGTGACTTTGCAGGGACAGACACGCGAGAGTTGTACCGCTTTTTCAACTCGGTGGATCAACGTGGTTCTTCCCCCTTATTTCAATCCATAGAGCAAGCTGTGCCTTCTGCGCTGTTGACAACTATTGACCGGGCGCGAAAAAGCGTTGAGTCTCGGTCTCCGTTAGATGGAGCAGGACTGGTGAAAGCAGCAGTCCAGTGCGCAACCCGGCTCAAGCGAGCGCGTTTATTACAACTGAATATGGAATTACAGCACCTCATGAGAGAGGCTGAAAACGCTGGTGAGGTTGAGGCGGTGCAGCAGTTCCGGCGGCAATTTTCGACCATTCATCGAGAGTTACGAACCATTGATTCTGCTATGCATTTGCATGGCTAGCTGGCCGTTGAAATCATTTTATTATCCATTGATGCTTGTTTAATCATGCCGGGTCCGAAACCGCATACTGGTCCAGGCATTGAGTTGAGAAACCAGGACCGGAAGACAGAGTATATCGTGGTTATTCATTTTATGCATGCGTGATACCTGTTTTCTGAAGGGGGATGCCAGAATGGTGAATGAAGAAGAAGTGTTGAAACTAGTAGACCGTGATCGTATGGACACGGAACCTTTGCGTGAAATCATCGATTTGGGCACGTTGGATACGTTGGACGTTCCCGTTTTGGGCGCTAATGATAGTGTTTTTTCTCTTGGAGCGATTGGTGGTCATACTCATGCCGCCACTGGAGGCAGCTTTGTAACTCCTGTTGATACGACTGAGACGTTTGACCTGTTTAAGATACAGGACGAGGAATCTATGGATACCCTGGATCCGAGCAAAGAGCCACCCGTAGACTGGGAGCCTGGGCCAGAGGATGAAGTGGATGTTGAGGAGATAGCGCGCGGTAAGTGGGATGAACTGCACGAGGGCCTCGGCGTTGTAATGGCTGACCTTGAGAGCAGCCTGGACGATCCTGTGCGCATGTACCTGCGCGAGATCGGGCGTGTTCCCCTGCTTTCAGCGGAGGAAGAGGTGCGCCTGGCTCGTCGTATGGAGCGTGGGAGATATGAGTTGCTCAAGCCAGCCACCATGCGCGATTATCGCAATATCGAGGATGGTGAGGAGGCTCAGCGCCGCCTGACCGAGGCCAATCTGCGCCTGGTCGTCAGTGTAGCGAAAAAGTATATCGGTCGGGGCATGAGCCTGCTGGATCTGATCCAGGAGGGCAATATCGGACTGATTCGCGCAGTCGAGAAATTCGATTACACGAAGGGCTACAAATTCAGCACGTATGCGACGTGGTGGATTCGCCAGGCTATTACCCGCGCCATCGCCGACCAGGCGCGCACGATTCGTATTCCCGTCCACATGGTGGAGACGATCAACCGCCTGATCCGCATCAGCCGCCGCCTGCTGCAAGACCTGGGCCGCGAGCCTACATCGGAAGAGATTGCCGCGCAGATGGAGATCAGCCCGGAGAAGGTGCGCGAGATCATCAAGGTCAGTCAAGAGCCGGTCAGCCTGGAAACGCCGATTGGCGAAGAAGACGACAGCCACCTGGGTGACTTCATCGAGGATCATACCGCGCTGGCTCCCGCCGACGCTGCCAGCCACCAGCTTCTCAAAGAGCAGGTGGAGGATGTGCTCGATAGCCTGACCGAGCGCGAACGCAAGGTGCTGCAACTGCGTTTCGGCCTGGATGATGGCCGCAGCCGCACGCTGGAGGAAGTCGGCAAAGAGTTCCATGTCACGCGCGAGCGCATTCGTCAAATTGAGGCCAAAGCTCTGCGCAAGCTGCGCCATCCAAGCCGCAGCCGCAAGCTGAAGGATTACCTGGACTAAATTCCAGGGCGGGGCGGCCTTCCAGGCATGACGACCGCGAGGGATCGCCACTACTATATACGTCAAATGTGCAGAAGTATAGTATAGTAGTGGCGATCCCTTGCGGTCGCCATGTTTTATTTACCGTCATGGCTTCTCTACAATCAAACCTTCTCAGGAACCATGAATCGACACCGAACCTGTTCCCCATGTTCGCATTGTTCATGTACCGGTACCCCGATCAGTTCCGTAAGCAGTGTTTCGGCCAGGCTACAGACTTCAGGATGCCCTGGCACTGCCGCCGCAAGAGGACAGCTATAGCTGCGGATGCAATACTCGCCATTCTCCCGCGTCAGTTCGGCCAATCCACCCAACTCGTTAAGCACCTCGACGGCAGCCTCAAGTCGAACACGCAGATCTCCCTCGGGCATATTCCATTTAGTAGAGATGCGGCGGCCAACGATACGGAGCATCTCTTCTAACTTCGCTCTGCTCATGCGCTCCTCGAGTACCTGCAGGAGTTCGTTCAAAACCTGTCCGTAGGATTTAGGAAACAGGTACTCGGCTTCGGGAGCCAGCTCATAGACGAACGATGGCTTGCCATTGCCACGACGCTCTCCATGTTGGCGCACAAACCCATCACGTTCCAGCGTAGTAAGGTGAGCGCGCACCGCGTTATCCGTCAGTTCAAGTGTGCTGGCTAGATCGTCCACTGTGCGTTTTTCACGGCGTAATAATGTCAGGATGCGCCCGCGTGTGCTTGCAAAAAATCGATGGTTCCAGTTCAGGCGTGCCATGTTCCTCCTTCAATATATTTTCAGTGTAACGAATAAGTGGCTTTTTGTCAAGAAAGTCAAGCAGATCATTGACTTTATATGATCGGTAATGGTATAGAAACGGAATGAATATATTTCGACTTGTAGGGACGCGATTGATAGCGTCCATCAATGTTGAAGATATTCCTACAAATCATCTATAAGGAGCAAATGTCATGCACGAATCACCCCCGCAGCCTTTCGCGGAACGTTTAAGCGACCAGTTGCAGCACATCATTGCTGTATTGATTGGTTCCAACCGCAAGCCGCCGCGCCGTTTCAGGAGTTTGTTGAATGGAACGTGGTTCGGTCATCCACTACACCCGGTCATCACAGATATTCCCATTACGGCATGGCTGATCACAGCGGTCTTTGACATCATCTGGCTGATATCCCATACCACCTGGGCAGCGTATGGAGGCTTTGTCACGGTAATCGTGGGTCTATTAGGAGCGCTGGGCGCGTTTGCGACCGGCTTGACGGACTGGAGCGATACCTATGGCCCTGAGCGCAGTATTGGCTTCAATCACCTGCTTTTTAACACGGGTGCGCTTATTCTCTACCTTATCTCCTTTATCTTGCGCCTCATCGCTGGCCCTGGTGATGGTATTGCCGCCGCTGTCCTGGGCTTCGTAGGACTGCTCAGCGTCACCTATGCAGGGTACCTGGGCGGTGAGATGGTCTTTAGCAAAGGCACTGGCGTCAACCATACTGCCTGGGAAGCGGGCAGTGAAACCTATGAAGCGGTAATGCCTGTCGCGCAGGTGGAGGATAATAAACTCTATCGTGTTATGGTAGCCGGTGTTCCAGTTGTC
>DATGGW010000206.1:0-7181 GCA_035308345.1 Ktedonobacteraceae bacterium
AAAAATGGCCTCCGGTTAATTAACCGAAGGCCACGAGGGATTCTTTTGCAGAGGGCGCAGCCCTTTGCACTCCTGTTTTGCCTCGGCAAGCCGACACCAGGTGTCTTTTACAAACTTGCTGTCTTCGGTTATGTATATTCGATTGTATAGTTATGCTGGTTTCAGCGCGAGGGCTGCGGCAACGTCCAGGCGGATGCTGGGCGACATGGTGGATGTGAGCACCACGCTTTTGACGTAGGAGCCTTTCGCGCCGGATGGGCGGGCGCGCACTACCGAGTCGATGACGGATGTGATGTTGGACATCAAGGCGTCTTCACTAAAGGATAGTTTGCCTGCCGGAATGTGCAGCAGGGCTGTTTTGTCGACTTTAAATTCAACGCGGCCACCTTTCACCTCGCGCACCGTTTTGGCGATATCAAAGGTGATGGTTCCGGCTTTAGGGCTGGGCATCAGTCCGCGCGGGCCGAGCTTTTTACCGAGGCGACCGACTTTACCCATGACATCGGGGGTGGCGATGGCTACATCGAAGCCGGTCCAATCGGCCTCGATCTGCTTAATCAGGTCATCCAGGCCGACGAAGTCCGCGCCCGCGGCTTCCGCTTCGGAGGCTTTCTCGCCCTGCGCGAAGACCAGCACTTTGACTTCTTTGCCGGCGCCCGCGGGCAACATGGCGACACCGCGCACCATCTGGTCCGCGTGACGCGGATCGACGCCAAGCTTCATATGAATTTCGACTGTCGGGTCGAAATTCACGTAGTTCATCTGTTTGAGAAGTGAAACAGCTTCACGAGGCTGGTAGAGCTTGCCTTCTTCAACAAGCTTCTGCGCCTCCAGGTATTTTTTTCCGTGACTTGCCATGATATGTTTTGGCCCTCCTTGTGGCAACACAACCGCAGTGACTTGCGGGCAATTTGACGAATTAGTCGATGGTGATTCCCATGCTGCGAGCGGTGCCTTCGACCATGCTCTCAGCGCCTGCGATATCGATCACGTTGAGGTCTTTCATCTTCAACTCAGCGATCTCACGCACTTTGTCGCGACTAATCGAACCAACTTTGGTCTTGTTGGGTATCGCCGATCCCTTTTCAATCCCGGCTGCCTTTTTCAACAGGTCGGGAACAGGTGGGGTCTTGGTGATGAATGTAAACGAACGATCTTCGTAGATGGTAATCTCAGCAGGGATAACCATGCCCACCTGGTTTGCCGTGCGCTCGTTGTACTCCTTGCAGAACGCCATGATGTTGACGCCCTGGGGACCAAGCGCGGTGCCAATGGGCGGCGCAGGATTGGCCTTCCCGGCCGGAATCTGTAGCTTCACTACAGCTTTGACACGTTTTGCCATACTATTTCCTTTCAATCCCCATCCAGCCGAAAGAAAGCCAGACGCTTTATATCAGAATTCAACTCTCTTTTAGAGAGCCTGGAATATTAATTCCTCAAGCTCAAGTTAGATTTTTTCGATCTGGAGGAAATCCAGGATTACCGGTGTCTCTCGACCGAAAAACGAAACCAGCACAGTCACCTTATTGCGATCCGCATTGATGTCGCTGACCGTGCCAATAAACTCGGTGAACGGGCCATCGATGACACGCACACTCTGGCCTTTGGCGAAGCTGATCTTGGCCTTCGGTTTCTCGGTTTCCTTCGTCACCTGCTTCAGAATGGTTTTCATCTCATGATCTTGAAGCGGAACGGGACGAGTGCCGGAACCCACAAAACTGGTGACGCCAGGTGTGTTACGTACAACATACCAGGCTTCATCGCTCATTATCATCTCCACCAGCACATAGCCGGGGAAGACTTTACGCTGCACGGTGCGCCGCTGGCCCTGCTTGATCTCCACCTCTTCTTCCATGGGCACAATCACGCGGAAGATTTTGTTGCGCATGTCCATCGAATTGATACGCGCCTCAAGGTGGCTCTTCACTTTGTTTTCATAACCCGAATACGTGTGAATGGCGTACCAGAGACGATCTTCTTGCGTATTCGACTGCTGCTCCGCGCTTCCCGGCGATGGCTGCTCGGTATTGTTGGTATGATCTGTCACCACAGCATTTTCCCTCATCGCAATACTACCTTACATTCCTCCAGACCTGCCAGGATAGCTGCCAGCGTCGTTTAAGGAATGGCTTTCGAGGCTGCTAATTGCCGCTAATTATTTGGAAGAGCTTAAATAGACCCGCATCCGCCAGAGCTAAGACCGCCGAGACTGCGGCTGATAACAGGATGACGACGATGGTCATGTTCCTGGCCTCCTCGAAAGTGGGCCACGTCACCTTATAGCGTAGTTCATTGTATGCCTCGAGCACGAAAGCGAAAGCGCGGTTTTTACGCAAGCGCTTCCACAGACCAGAAGATTGCCTGGTTTCGCGTTTTACGGGGCGATTGTCGCGCTCTCGCCGCTCTTCGCGCTTCTTTTCGACCATTTTATTTGCCACGTTCGACCTTTCTCGATCAGTTGTGACCGCCAGCTTTTATACTATCAGCCAACTACCTACTTGGTTTCACGATGGGCCGTGTGCGCACGACAGGTGCGGCAAAACTTTCTTAGTTCCAGACGTTCTGGATTATTCTTCTTATTTTTAGACGTGGAGTAGTTGCGCTGCTTGCAGACGGTACAAGCTAACGTCGCAACAATACGGTTTTCTTTACCTTTGCTGGCCATGTCCTGCTGCCTCCCTTAAATGTAACGGTGTAGGGGCGCGCTTCATTGCGCCTCTATACCGTTATCATCACATCCAAATGGTTTAACTTTCGACGCGGGTGCAGATGCCGGCGCCCACGGTGCGGCCGCCCTCGCGGATGGCGAACTTGACGCCCTCTTCCATGGCCACCGGCTGGATCAGTTCCACCGTCATCTCGATGTTGTCCCCCGGCATCACCATCTCCACTCCCTCCGGCAGCTTGATGGCGCCCGTCACATCGGTGGTGCGCACATAGAACTGCGGCCGGTAGCCGTTGAAGAACGGCGTGTGCCGCCCGCCCTCTTCCTTGGACAGGACGTAGACCTGCGCCTTGAAATTCTTGTGCGGCTTGATCGAGCCCGGCTTGGCTAAGACCTGCCCCCGCTCGATGTCGGCGCGCTCAATGCCGCGCAGCAGACAGCCCACGTTGTCTCCCGCCATGCCGGAGTCCAGCGTCTTCTGGAACATCTCCACCCCGGTGACCACCACCGTGCGCGTGGCCTCGTGCATGCCCACGATCTCCACCGCGTCTCCCGTCTTGACCACCCCGCGCTCGATGCGCCCGGTGCCTACCGTGCCGCGTCCCTTGATGCCAAAGACGTCTTCAATGGGCATCAGAAACGGCTTGTCGGTGGCGCGCACCGGCGTGGGGATGTAGCGGTCTACCGCGTCCATCAACTCCCAGATGCAGGCCGCATCCGGATCGTTGCGCGACAGGTCGCCTTTGCTCTCCAGCGCGCGCAGCGCCGAGCCGCGAATGACGGGCACCTCTTCGCCAGGAAACTGCTGCTTGGAAAGCAGTTCGCGCACTTCCAACTCCACCAGTTCCAATAACTCTTCGTCGTCGAGCATGTCGACTTTGTTCAAAAAGACCACCATGGCTGGCACTTCAACTTGCCGCGCCAGCAGCACGTGCTCGCGCGTCTGGGGCATGGGCCCATCGGGCGCGCTCACCACCAGGATGGCGCCGTCCATCTGCGCCGCTCCGGTGATCATGTTCTTGATGTAGTCGGCGTGCCCCGGACAGTCCACGTGGGCGTAGTGACGCTTCTCGGTCTCGTATTCCACGTGCGCGATGGCGATGGTGATGCCCCGCTCGCGCTCCTCGGGCGCTTTGTCGATCTGGTCGAAGGCCACGTATTTGTTGCTGGCGCTGGCTTTGGCCAGCACTTTGGTGATGGCGGCCGTCAGCGTCGTCTTGCCGTGGTCGATGTGCCCGATCGTGCCCACGTTCACATGCGGCTTCGTTCGCTCAAACTTCTTCTTTGCCATAGCCTTAAATGGCTCCTCCTAACAACTCTCTGCGATCAGATAGTACGTCTATAGACATGCAGCAGCCGTCTCCCGACAAACTTGATCGCCAATTTGTGTAAAACTTCCCGCTCTCAATGATTACTATCCGACGTTGATCGGACGCATTCAGGAAGAGACGATCTGTTCAGAAGACGGCAGTGAGAGCTACTTGCACTTCCAGCGTGGATATTCGAGAAGATGTGTTGCCAATCCCATGCAGGAAAGCCGGGTCAAATTGACCGGAACACTCTGACTTCATCAGAAACCACGGGAGCCCGTGATGGGAATTGAACCCATGACCCCAGTCTTACCAAGACTGTGCGCTACCTCTGCGCCACACGGGCAAGTTGCCAGGCAGTCGGTGGGCAGTGAGGGATTCGAACCCCCGAAGTCTGAGACAGCTGATTTACAGTCAGCCCCATTTGACCGCTTTGGTAACTGCCCAGGAAGAGAATCGCCCACCTTCGATGGAGAGACTCAATGCCCCTGCTACTTGCATCACAAGGAAGGAGTACATACCCATGCCTCCTGAGTGATCGACCAGACTATTATAGCCGACGCCCTGTATGGTGTCAAGCATTTTTCGTACGAGCCTCCCAGGGCGGGGACCAGGGGTTGCCAGGGCTTGTCCCCACGCTGGTCAGTAGCGCAGAAGTCTTGGTGTCTGGAGGGAGATCGTAGCCGTATCTTCCCACGAGGTCTCTGCCACCTGGAGGATGGCTGTCTTTGCCCCGGCGAGACTGAGCGCTTCAGCTATGGTGTACGCTTGCTTTGCCTCCTCCTGCTTCCCCAGATCTTTCAGCAGGTGGCTGAGGTTGGCATAGTATATGGCTTCGCTCGGATCGAGGTGAATCGCCTGTTCATAGCTGCTCTGCGCTTCCTCGTAGCGCTGCAAGCGAGCCAGAAGAATGCCCAGGTTGTTGTAAATTGCAGCGCAGCGGGGATCGAGTTGAAGAGCCCGCCCGTAAGCGACGATGGCTTCCTGATTGCGCCGGAGTTCGGTAAGAATATCTGCCTTGAGCGTGTATACGGCAACCGCGGACGGGGCAAGCGCGATCGCCTGCTCGCAGGTCTCCAGGGCTTCCTTATAGAGGTGGAGCTGCATCAGGGCTTCCACTTTGCTAAAAAAGGCCAGCACACGAGTAGAATTTAGTTCAAGCGCGCATATACTCGCGAGGAGGGCTTCTTCATAGCGACCGAGGCTGTTGAGGACATCTGCCAGGCATGCAAAGGCAAAGTCATCACGAGGATTGTGTTTCAAAGCCTGCCCATAAGCGGACAGCGCTTCTTCATTGCGTCCCGCGCGATGGTGGGATATAGCACTATTCATGCACCGGACCAAGGCCTGAGCTGATGTTTCAGAGCCGTCTGATGACGCTTGCATATACACCTTTCTATCTGTTTAGCTGCCACTAACTCCTATCATACAACAAGTGATCAGGGTTGCAAAAGAAATGGAGTCATGCGCCCACAAATAGCTTATAATTGTTGTATGAGCACAATCTATACCATTGGACATTCAACGCGCACCATCGAACAATTCATCGCCATGCTCCAGGCGCACCACGTGCAGGAATTGGTTGATGTGCGCACGGTGCCGCGTTCAAGGCATAATCCCCAGTTTGGAATGGATGAGCTGGCTGTCTCGCTGGAACAGGCCGGGATCGAGTATGCTCATCTTAGTGCGCTGGGTGGGCTGCGCCACGCGCACAAAGATTCTATCAACAGCGGATGGCGTAACGACTCGTTTCGCGGCTACGCGGATTACATGGGAACCCAGGCGTTCCAGGACGCCCTGGACGAACTGCAGCGCCAGGCGCTGCAGCGCACGGTCGCCATTATGTGCGCGGAGGCCGTTCCCTGGCGTTGTCATCGTTCGCTCATCGCCGACGCTCTGACCGTCCAGGGTTGGCAGGTCTTGCACATCACAAGCGATAAAGCCGCCAACCTGCATAAGCTCACACCATTTCTCAACGTACAAGGTGGCACGCTCACTTATCCTGAATGATGAAGAGTCCAGCAGGGTTGAGAACGAGGGCGACCACCTGACCATTTCCCGCATTTTTTAGGACGAGGACGACCGCAAGGGTCTCCCCACATCCCTCTACCGCCCCGCCCCTACAATGACTACGACGAAAGTGGCTCTCCAGGCAGGTTCATTGTAGGGGCGGGCGTTTCGCTGTTCAGCGAAACGATGATGCCGCCGAGAATGGCGAGCAGACCACCGGCCGCTTGCAGGAGCGTCATGGAGTCATGCAGTAGAAGCAGGGCAAACACTGTTGCGAAAAGGGGGACGCTTTGTGTAATGGCTGACATTTCCCAGGCTTTGATCAGGCGAAGACCCTCTTGCTGGATGAGGTAGCCAAGACAAAAGTTGGTGATGATATACGCGGGGAGGACGACCCACAGGGTTGTGAGTGAAGGCTGCCATTGTATCGAGTGTACTCCAACGATAAGCTGGACAACCAGCACCGGCACAAGAGTACATGCTCCCAGGAGGAGGCGGATAGCGGTCAACGGCAGCGTGTCGATGCGCAGGGACAGGCGTTTGGCGGGGATAAAGCTGAAGCCGATGCCGATTGAGCCAAGCAGGATCAGCAAATCGCCCAGCCCGCCACCACCCCAGGAGATGCCTTGTGTGCCTTTTAAGACGACAAGCGCGCCGCCAAGCAGCAGGAGCATATACCGGCGCTTTGTTTGATGCCAATGCGCTCTTTGAGCAGCACTATCGCGAAAAACAGCCCGGCAAGCCCGTTAAATTGGAGCAGAAATCCTCCTACCAGTGCGCTTGCGCGCGCAAAACCGGCGACGATCAGGAGAAGGGAAAGCGCGGTTCCTGGACACGCGAGCAGGAAGAGGTCTATCCAATCCCTGCGCCTGAAGCCGCGCAGCGCTTTGAAGAAAGGCATGCCTGTAAGCAAAAGGCCCGCTGCAATGAGCAGGCCGCCAATAAAGAGGTTCAAGAAAGCGACGACCGTTGCATCGATCTCTTTGCCCAAAAGCTGAACGAGCACCGCCCCCAGCCCAAACATGAGAGAGGCTGCGAAGGCGTATGTGATACCGCGAAGGTGCATAGGTGTATTGCTCCTGTTGAAGGATGTATGTATA
The DNA here is from genome assembly GCA_035308345.1 of Ktedonobacteraceae bacterium. Lineage (GTDB taxonomy): Bacteria > Chloroflexota > Ktedonobacteria > Ktedonobacterales > Ktedonobacteraceae > CF-113. Next base: position 7,086 of record DATGGW010000206.1, read on the forward strand.
CATGAGAGTATATAATCAGGTGCAATACTTTTCATTTTCTGGCGTCAATAGGGTAAATACCTGCGAGCAATTTTGGGGAAAAAGAGTGGGGCAATA
>DATGGW010000207.1:0-7828 GCA_035308345.1 Ktedonobacteraceae bacterium
GAAATAGTCTAATCGCAAATGACAAAAACGAACGGTTTCGCCTTTGGGAGAGGTTGGGATCACATAACGGATCTCAACCTCCTCCCCGGTGACCACAACACGGTCAACTACCAACTCGATGAGTTGGCGTTTTTGCTCAAAGGTGGCCTCAGTAAGTCCTTGCTGGACACGTTGACAAAAGGCTTCAATCGATTGCACCATCCCAGCCAGTTGATCATGGTGCCCTACATTGGCTTCCAATTGCCGCTTTTGTTCGACGATTACAGACAAGCGCTGTTCCAATTCGAGCTTGCGCCTCTTGTACTCTTCGAGTTGAAGCACATTGGCGAGATAGGCATCGGTTAAACGCTCCATCTGCTGTTCCAGACTCACGCGCGCCTTGCGTAGATTCTCGCGTCGGGCTTGCAATTCTTGAGGAAGCCACTGCCCTGCTTGGGCACGGTAGAGGGCGTCAGCAATCTTATTCGGATGCGTGAGCATCTCGCAGACATCCTGCCAAACCAGCTCGTCGAGTTGTTCAACCGGGACCGAGCGTGCGGAACATTTTTCATCCCGGTGCGAGATGGTGCCATGACTTCTGCCCACACAGACGTAGTAGGCATAGCCACCGCGGCTGCTGCGACCAATGCAGCCGAGCCGACATGTCCCACAACTGACCATAGCTCGCAGCAGGTAGGGATAGGCGGTATTGTTCCGGCTAGCAAATTGCTGATTGTGAGAAAGTTTCTCTTGGACCAAATCAAATTGCTCTTGGCTGATAACCGCCGGAACCTGGGTCACGGCGGTCCACTCTTGCTGAGCTGTCTGGGTATGCCCTCCTCGACCTCGACCAATGGGAACCAGGGCGGAGTGACGTCCTCGCGCCTCCGTCGGACGACTGCGCCCGATGTAAACGGTTCCCGTGTAGACAGGATTGGTGAGAATCCCTCGGACGGTCGCCTGATTCCATCGAGTTTTTCCCGCAGGACTGGGGACACCCAGGCTCGTCAAGCGTTGCGTCTGCCCTTTTAAGCTGTTTCCTTCTTGCAAGTAGTTCGAGAACAATTCTGCCACCACAGCCGCTTCTGTTGGTTCCAGGCGCACTCCAGTTGGATCACGAGGACGGGCAGGATCAACCCGCTAGCCATAGGGAGCACGCGTCCAAGGAAGCAGTCCGCCAGCCAAGTACTTCTGCCGTCGTCCCCGTCTCATGCGCTCGGCAATCAAGCTGCGTTCATATTCGGAAACGGCTCCGCGAATTTGCAATAGAAGTTGATCATGAGGATCATGGCTCATGGGCCGATCCACGAACTCCACCTGGCAGCCGCCTCGTTCAAATTCTTCAATCAGCAGCATCTGGTGGACATAGTTGCGAGCGAGTCGGTCAGGGGCCGTGATGCCGACGCGATCAAATACGGCTCGTCCCACTTGCTCTCGTAGCCGATCGAGACCTGGTCGGCGCAGTTTGGCTCCGCTGTATCCATCATCGCGAAAAATGTGCTCCTGCTGCCAAGGCCATCCTTGGGCTTCATGATAGGTGCGCAAACTGTCGAGCTGTTGTTCGATGGTTTGTGTCTGTGCTTGTCGTTGTGTCGAAACGCGGACGTAGACCGCGATGTTCATGTGAATGCTCCTGGTGTTGGCTCTCCTGCGTGGAGAGTGCCACTCGTACTGCACTCGCTTGCAGGAGTTGTTGATAAGCTTGATCCCAGCGACGCTGTGCGTCAGGAATCTCTCTGGTGGAGCGGCGAATGCTCCACTGTCGTTTCTTCATAGATTTCTACCTTCGGGCAACGTATCTCCTCCGTTGCCTCAGAAGGATATTGTATTCCCTGGGGGAACCCTTTCGCGTTGATCTCTTGAGGAGATGTCTTATCTGGCTCAGGCAAAATTTGTCGTTTGTGATTATACCATTGAAAACAGTCTCCATTGGGTGCTGGATGTGGCTTTTCGTGAGGATGACTCACGCGTGAGACTCGGACACGCTGATGAAAATCTGGCCGTGTTACGCCATATCAGCCTCAATCTGCTCCGTCAGGAAAAATCGTCTCGGGTTGGCATCCATGCCAAACGTCTGAAAGCTGGTTGGGATAACGCCTATCTCCAGCGGGTTCTGGATGGGGTGAATTAGATGCGATTGCCCTGATGAGGGAGCACGCCTCCTTGACATCTTTGCCCACCTCTGGTATCATTATTTCGGAGTAGGTAACAGTATCATATAGGGTAATATCATATGTATAGCGAAATTTTGATTCTCGCCATGCTGCGGCAGGGTCCGCGGCATGGCTACGAGATCAAAAAAGATATCGACCGGGCGCTGGGCGGCATGGTTGTCCTGAACAACAAGACGCTCTATCTAGCCCTCAAACACTTTGAAGAAATGGGCGCCGTCACCCGGCAGGTCATCGCACAGGAAGGCAAGCCCAATCGGCATCTCTACGAGCTGACCGAGCGCGGCACCGAGTTGCTGCACGCCTATCTGCGGGACTTTCCCGCTTCGCAAGTCAGCAATGATGCCGAATTTTTTACCCGTGTCGCCTTCTTCGACGTGCTGGAGGTGCCGGAGCGCGCGGCGATCTTGAGGGCGCGCCTGGCTTTTCTGCAAGGATGCCTCTCGTACCTGCAGAACATGCAACACCTGGCAGGGGGCGAGGAGTGTGCGCCTGGCAGAGGCATCTCTCTGTCCCCTGCTCAGCGGGTCCTGGCCTTTCACGCACAGCGCATCCACGACGAATACAGGTGGATTGCCAGCTGGCTTGAAGAGATGCAAGCAACCGGGTGAAGGCGGAGCGTTCATCCAATACGGATGGCGGCCAGCACCTATCCTTACAAGGAGAAACGGAATGTTTGAGTACGAAGCAGTGCATGCAGAAAAGGAGAGCGGCTCTCCAGTTTATGTGAGCGGTGAGGAAGCTCTTTTTAGCAGAAGCGCCGGGCAAAAGCTCTCGCAGGACACCCCTGGCCAGGCTTCTACCATCGGTCAGCGTTTCGTGCTGGCCCTCATTTCGCTCGGCATGCTGATGGGTATGACCACGCTGCTGACCATCCTGGCGACCGCGAGGAGGGCTCCCGGCTGGGAGGTGTTCCCGTTCCTCTTCGTCCTCACCCTGTTCACAGCGGCAGTGGTCACTATTAATGTCGCCTTTAGCCGTAGAGTTTGGTGAACCATCAAGAAGGAGGAAACCGATGAGCAAAGACCCGCCCTTTCTGATGACCGCTTTTGCCAACCGCCTGAGCAAGCCCAGCCTGAGGGCGAGAGGCCGCTCTCACACCGACCGGGCGAGCCGCCCTCACCGCGAGATCGGACCCATTGGCACGGCGGCTCGCCTGCTGGTGGGACTGCTGCTCGTCGGCCTCATCGTGTACGGCCAACTGGCCACATCGGGGCATCTTACGCCCGTCACCTGGGTGCTCGGCCTCCTCGGCTTCCCCGCCCTCGTGCTGGCATGGCACGTCTGGCGCATTCGCCGCCACCCGGCGCCCTTCTCCGACACCAGCCCGCTGAGCTTCGTACTCAGCCTCTCGCTGCCCCTGGCCTTCTATCTCACGGGGTGGTACGTGCCAGTCTTGTGGTTCACCAGTGACGCCACGCTCATCTTCGTTGGCGGTTCCCTGCTGCTCGCGGCGCTCCGAGGCGCCTCTGGTTGTGAGTTCCTGGCGCTCTCCAACTGGCTGCTGCACCGCAGCGACCAACTCGCCTGCGCCGTCTTCACGCCCATCGACTCCCTGGAACGCTGAGTGAGTTACCCCTCCCTTTGAAGAAGTCTGCAAGGCGCCGGCCTATCATCGTCCCTTTGAGAAAAGCGAGAGGAGCAAGACGATGGAGAACGAAGCGAGCGATTCCGCAGGGGTACAGGAGATCTCCTCCCCGCGTTTTGCCGCGTTCTACAACTGGCTGATGGGCCGGCCCCTGGTCCGGCGCATGTTCGATCCCCTGCGGCACGAGATCATCGGCCAGGCTCAAGGAGTCGTGCTGGAAGTGGGGGCCGGTGGAGGCCAGAACTTCCCTTTCTACGACCCGGCCCGCGTCGAGCGGGTAGAGGCGGTCGAGCCGGACGAGGCCATGCTGGTCGAGGCTAGGCGCGCGTTTTCGATAGCTCCAGTTCCCATCACGCTCACCAGCGCGCCGGTCGAGTCACTTCCCTTCCCCGATGGGCAGTTCAACAGCGCCGTGGCGACCCTCGTCTTCTGTTCGGTGCAGGATCCCGGGCGCGGCCTGCGCGAGATCTGGCGGGTGCTCAAGCCAGGAGGGACACTCGTGCTGCTTGAGCATGTGCGCGCGCAAGGAAGAGTGATCGCACGGATCCAGGATGCGCTCGTGCCCCTCTCGACCCGCTGCATGGGTCACTGCCATTGGAATCGCGATACCCTGAGTTCCGTGCTGCACACCGGTTTCCAGGCTACGCAGGTGCGCCAGTTGAGTGGGGGACTCCAGCCGATGCTGCTCATCTCTGCGAGACGCCCCTCAGTGCTGTGAGGCGAACCGATATGCTAGAGGAAATGCATGTGTGACGAGCCTGTGTCCCTGGTGGAGCGCGCGTCATCCAGAATGGCTGTCGCGGGCGTTAGCACCGGGACGACGGTGGGTAGTGTTGGAGATGGCCCGGCCAATGGATCATCCCCTTCCTCATCCCTGCTCGTTAGCACCCGTCTTGTGCGCAGGGAGACGGCACCCGTAGCGCACCACACGCACCCTCAAGAAGAGCGTGACACCAAGCAGGACAATGGAAGCCAGCCCCAAGAAGGGGCGCAGGGGATTGAAGATGGTCATGGCCCCACCCAGGCCCAGCAGCAGAACCACGACTTTATTGCAGACGGGACAGCCCACGGAAAAGAACGAGAGCAGCACTCCTCCAAACGCTCGCCCAGTCCCCGCCAGGGAACCTTTTCCCGGCGGTACTTTTGGGGATGGCATGGGGTACAGCGTCATTAGCGAGAGTAACGGCCCGAGCAGCAACGCTGAGGCGATCCAGATCGCGTAGTCCTGCGGGCTAGTTGGCACCACGCGGCTGAACAGGGGTGTGGGGATCAACTTCGTGGGAATGCCAAGCAGCAGCACCGAGCCGGCTGCATACAGCGCGGAGAGGCTCCAGAAACGGAATCCGAATAACATCTTCCCTCCAGGAATTTTTCCACGCATTGAAGCTTTCATTCGTTTGCTCCCTCTCCCCGCTCACATCAGCCGCAACGCCAGCCGGCAGAAGTCGGCCACCGCCACACTGCCGGCGAACAGCAGCAGGTCGAACACCCCGACACTGGCCACGAACATGGTCACTGCGCGCAGCACCGGAAAGCCAGGGAAAGCGAGGGAGGCTCGTGCTTTACGGAAGGTGCGCCACGAGTCCAGGGAGAACAAGACAGCATCCAGAAGGAGCAAGACGATCGTCACGGGCCAACTCCAGGAGAGGAGGGTCCTGCTCCAGCTCACCGTCAACCCGGCCAGGCGCAGGACCAGCACCGCCAGCACGATTCCGGCGAGCAGCAGCGCCTCTCGTCCGGAGCGCGTGCTGATGCGGGGAGCCAGGAAGCCGCCCAACTGGAGCAGCAGCGCAAGCAGGCCACTGCCGACGAGCAGATACGCCGCGAACAGAGTGAACGTAAACGCGGGGGAATGCGCGAGCAGTTGCGAAAGCAGCGCGGTCGTCCCGACCACACTCAGCCAGTAGACTACTCCATGAAGAGCCACGGCGCTTCCTCTCCATACCTGCGGGCGCATTTCTCGCGCCCAGCTTTCCGCAAAAGCTGCGGGATGGGGACCCAGCACCGCTTGCAGGGATTTGCCGTCGGAGGCGGCTTGCTGTAAGTGCTGCTCCAGTTCGAGCTGCATTTCGGTGAGGTGCTTGCGTGCAATGCCGCGCAGTTCCCAGTAGCCTGCGCAGGCACGAACGAGGTCAGCGATCTGTTTCTGTGTGCGCTGGTCAGCTTTTTGCATCAGTACGTGCTCCCTTCAGGATGCGCTCGACCGCCTGGGCAAACGCCTCCCACTCAGTCTGCCAGCGCTCCAGTTGTTTGGCCCCCGCCGGAAGGAGGCGATAATACTTGCGCCTGGGACCATCATGTGAGGCCACGAGGTAACCCTCAATGTAGCCCAGGTGGTGCAGGCGGCTCAACAGCGGGTAAATGCTGCCCTCGCTCACCAAGTCCAACCCCTGCTGGGCCAGCTGCTGCACCAGCTCGTAGCCGTAACAGGGCCGCTGCGCCATCGTGGCGAGCAGGCACATATCGAGCGTGCCTTTGAGTAACTGCGTCGAGCGCGTCTCCACGAACATCCCACCTTTCACTACCTTGTAGTACAAGTTACTGGAGGAAGTATACCATACAGTATCTTGTTTTGCAAGAGAGTGAGAGTCGAGCATTCCCAGGCGCGGAACTTGCCTTCCTTTCTCTTGACTCTGTAGTATGGTACGGGGTGTATAGTTCTTTTGAAGGAGGAAGAGAGATGGAAACCCTCTCCATTGGACAAGTGGCTCGCCGTGCCGGGATCGGGGTGGAAACGGTTCGCTTCTACGAGCGCGAGGGCTTGCTGGAGGCGCCGCCACGCCGCGCCTCTGGCTATCGGCAGTACTCGGAGGAAGTGGTCAAACGCCTCAGTTTTATTAAACGTGCCAAAGCACTTGGCTTTTCGCTCAAAGAGATTTCCGAGTTGTTGCTCCTGCGCGTTGATGCACAGACCTCCTGTGACGAGGTAAAGCAGCGCACCGAGGCGAAAATTGCAGAGGTGGAGCGCAAACTGGTCGAGCTCCACCTCATGCGACAAGCTTTGCTCCACGTGGCTTCCCTTTGCGCAGGAGAAGGCCCCAAAGGCCGCTGCCCGCTGCTTGATGCGCTTCTTGATGAAGAAGAAAGAGTGGAACCATGAACAGCATCGCCCTGTTGGCAACGCTTACCTGTCCCAATCCGACCTGTCGGCATCAGCAACGCGTTCTGATGCCAACCACCTTTTGTCAGTTGTTCTACACCTGTGAGGCGTGTTCCATGACCCATGGCCGCAAACGTGGAGATTGCTGCGTGTTCTGTTCCTATGCGGATAAGCCGTGCCCTTCCATGCAAGAAGAGGGAAGATGCGACACTCGGTGTTCTCCCGTCCTATCAACGGATGAGTAAAGGAATGGATGCCATGAATCGGTCTTCTCTTGCTGCTCTGGCCACGCAACTGGCTGCCCACCTCGATTGTACGAGAGGCACGTTGCCTGTCGGCAAATCATACAAGCTCTGGCCGAAACAGGCTGGCCTGTTTCGCTCATGCATCTCGCCACGCGCTTGCAGATGAGCCAGGAGAAGCTAGCGGCACACCTGGCGCGCATCTCGGATACTGAGTTTGACCAACAGGGCAAGATCATCGGATGGGGGATCACGCTCCTGCCGACCCTGCATCAGTTTGTGCTTTCGGAACTCCCCCTCTTTACCTGGTGCGCCTTCGATACGGTTCTGTTTCCACCTCTGCTCCACGTCGAAGCACATGTTCAGTCGAGATGTTCGGCGACTGGCCAGCCTATTACGTTTGCCGCTAGTCCAGAAGGGATTGCGGATCTTCTTCCGGCCACGAGCGTTTTGTCGCTTCTCCTCCCCGCCGAGCGATGTGACTGCGTGCGTGGCACCTTCTGTGAGCAATCGCTGTTTTTCCAATCGGAGAAGGCTGCCTCGTCCTGGATGGCGCTGCACCCCGACGCTGTGCTTCTCTCGGTTGAGGAAGCTGCTGTTCTTGGAGGACCGGGACTTTCCTTTCGCTCCGCGCTTTTTGGGGATGGATGAGCGAGGCTGGGAGATCCTGAGCAGTCAGGCGTGTGCAGCCCCCTGGCTTCAGGCCTGTCTTTTATACACAACTCAGAAGCTGATAGAATAGGACGAT
>DATGGW010000208.1:0-2846 GCA_035308345.1 Ktedonobacteraceae bacterium
CTATCTTGTGCGCTAGTATACCATATATCACGGCAATTTTCACAGGTCTAGACCTTTGAATTTGGCAATGTGACTTGAGCATTGTGGGGAAAAAGTCTCTCACCCGGTCATAATCAGGCCAATGCCAATGCCCAATAACCCGCCGACTATCACCTGAGTAGGAGTATGACCGATCAGTTCGCGCAGGCGTTTTTCAGCAAAAGGTTTGCCTTGAAATGCCTCGTCGATCATTTGATTAAGGATGCGCGCCTGGATGCTTACGGCGCGGCGCACTCCAGCCGCGTCATACATGACGATACCGGCAAGCACGACGGTGATCGCAAAAGCAACGGAATCGACGCCCGTTAACCGGCCGGTGGCAGCCGCCAGGCTAGATACCAGCGCGGAATGCGAACTGGGCATACCGCCAGATGACACCAGGCGATTGAATCTGAGCTTATGATAGCGAATGAGTTCATAAATGGTTTTCGCGAGTTGCGCGACTAGCCAGGCAGTTGAGGCTGCAATTAGCACTCGGTTATCCAGGATCGTTTTCATAGAATCTGATTTAATCTCTCTTCTGCGTCCTCATTGACGTGTGCATTCGCGCGCATTCATACTATGCTTATTCAAAAGGCATAGTCTCAAGTTCACCAGATTCGCTGATATGGAGTTGCTGCACGCGCAATTCTGCTTTTTGCAGCAGTTCGTTACAATGCTGCGCGAGTTTCATGCCTTCTTCATAATATTGTAGCGCGCGTTCAAGAGGCATGCGTCCGTCCTGTAATGCTGCTACGGCGGTTTCGAGTTGCGCGAAGGCTTCTTCAAAGGATATTGTTTCCAAGTTGTCTCCTCCTCGGCTTTTCTATTATCTGTTTTCTTCCTCCCCACTCCACCCGGCAGAGGATAGAAGGTGGGGACACCCCACACCCTGGCAGCGGACTGCGCCCGCTGCACTCTTGCTTATTCTACTCTGGCGTGAATATGACCGTCTGTCACCTGGATGGTCAGGTCGTCGCCGGATTGTACGTGTTGAGTGCTGGTGACGATGCGCTGGTCGGCATCACGTCGCACGACAGCGTAACCGCGCGCAACGGTGAGCAAAGGACTGAGCGCGTGCATTTGCATGGCAACTCCGCGCAGGCGTTCTCCGCGCAGTGTCAGGATATATTCCATACGAGTTTGCATGAGCGCAGTAGTGTCATCCAACCGCTGGCGCAGGCGGTCCAGTTGGAATTGCGGATTCAGCCGTTGCAAATCGCGCGCTGCCTGCGTCAGTCCCTCATGCTTTTCGATTAAATACTCTTGCGTGAACGATGCCAGCGCTACTTGATATGCCCGTATGCTGGCCTGCCAGTCGGCGATGTCAGGAACGGCGGCAACAGCGGCGGCGGTTGGGGTCGAGGCGCGCTGGTCCGCTACAAAGTCTGCGATAGTGAAGTCGGTTTCGTGCCCAACACCGCTGATGACGGGTACGCGCGAACGCGCAATGGCGCGGGCAACTACCTCTTCGTTGAAGGCCCATAGTTCTTCGATGGAGCCGCCGCCGCGCCCGACGATGATGACTTCGGCTTCCCCATGCTCATTCAGCAAGTCGAGGGCGTTGGCGATGGCAAGCGGAGCTTCCGCGCCCTGTACCAGCGCTGGCGAGAGGATCACACTTGCCAGGGGATAGCGATTGCGCAGCACGCGCAGCATATCACGCAGCGCGGCAGCCTGTGGCGAGGTGACAATACCGATTACAGAGGGCTGCGACGGCAGGGAACGTTTGCGCTCCGTGTCAAATAATCCCTCCGCTTGCAGGCGGTTTTTAAGTTGCTCAAAACGCAAGAAGAGCGCGCCGTCGCCTAATGGCTCGATGCGCTCAACGTATAATTGGAGCTTGCCGTCGCGTTCGTAGAGCGAAATACGACCGTTGGCGGCGATTGCCATACCGTCGCGCAAATCGGGAGCCGAGGTTCGCAGGCGGGCATTTTTGAAGAAGACACAGGGGAGCTGCGCTTCGTCGTCTTTGAGGGTAAAATAGCAGTGGCCCGACGGGTAGGTCTTGCAGCCGGAGATTTCGCCGCGCACCCATATATCACGCAAGATTTCGTCTGTTTCCAGCACCTCTTTCATATAATGGGATACCTGCGTCACGCTTAATATGGATTGCGCATCAAGAAATAACATTATGCTTTTTTCGCCCCCTCAGTGCTGTCGATGGTCAACAGCGTCTGCCCATATTCGACCGGCTGACCATCATGCACATGCACTTCGACGACACGTCCTGCGACAGTGGTTTCCACCTCGTTAAGGACGTTAAGCGATTCGATCGTACCCACGAGCTGGCCTGCTTTGACGCGATCACCTACAGCGACGAGCGCGCCTCCTCTTGGTTTGGCCCAGACATGGAAGGTGCCGACCAGGGGAGCGACTATTGTATGTTCTGTCGGCGCGGCGGCATCGACGAGGCTGGCTGATGCCCCGTTTGCGTTTGACGCGGCCACTACCATCATACCGCCAGATTGAGCATCCGTTTCTGATGCTTTGACCTTGCGCAGCACCAGGTGCATTCCCTCCGTTTCACGCTGTAGTTCAAGTTCGGAGACGTCACTGTTGTCGAGCGCCTGCACAAGGCGTTGCAACTGTTCTATACTGATGACGTGGGAAGATGCATCCTGCTCCCCATCTAGCTCGTATGGGAATTCGAAGTTGTTGCCAGCCATCACAGCCTCCCTATGCGCGCTCAACATACGCGCCGGACGTGGTATTGACGCGAATCATATCCCCTGTCGAGACGAACAGCGGTACCTGTACTACCAGGCCGGTCTCGGTTGTGGCAGGCTTGGTGCCGCCGGTAGCAGTATCGCCTTTGAAGCCCGGCT
>DATGGW010000209.1:0-3977 GCA_035308345.1 Ktedonobacteraceae bacterium
GGGTGCGCCCCAAAGTTTTGCGAACGGTTTAGCTCATCTTTTTAGGAGGAAGCAAGCGGCGTCGCCAGGGATGGGTGGCGGCAGGACGAGCCGAACGGCGCGACGTGGATGCGCACGGTTCCACAGCCACAGCCGCCTGCCTGGTCTTGAGCGGGAGCGGAGGCGGGGCCACAGCTTGCCGCTGCGTCAAGAGAGCAAGCAGGGCTCTTCGCGCTGCCATCACCCGCTGCTGTATGCGTGCCACCCGCCGCTCGTGCGTGCGCTGCTGGACTGCGAGACTTTGGTGTTGCCATGTCTCGTCCCAGCGATCATTGCAGACCGCGGTGCGTAGAGCCAGCATCGGGTTGACGTTGCCTGGTGCCCAGTGCATGCCCGGCCCTTTCAGCCGCACTTGCATCACTTGTTTGTGACCACTTTCCACCATGCCCGACCCAATCGGCCATTCCTGCGCTTGATACTGCCAATACTGCATCTGCGCTTCCCGTTTCTCCAGATAGGCCAGGTTCTCCGCAACCTTCTCTAAGTTCGGATCGTGTTTGTGCCAGCTGCGCAACGTCGCCAGCATCGTAGCCGGTTCCTCATGTTTGAGCGTATGCAACTGGCTCTTGAGCCAGTCGTCGGGTAGGACAGTACCCGCCGCTTGCACTTCCTGAGCACTCTCACTCAGGCGTTGGGCAGCGTGCGGAAAATCCAGAATGCGCACCGCTTGTGGACACAGCACCTCGATCAGCCCTTGCAGCCACACCGCGCCATCGGTCACGGCGGCCACCTGCCTCGCATCCTCCAAGCCTCGCCGCCGCGTCTCCACCAGGGCGAGGTCGGCAAAATCCTGCGCCTCGACCATGCGGGCGTAGTACGAGGGCTTGACCAGCTGCATGCGCCCCTCTTTATCTCGCGCTTGTTGCGCCACCACCAGCAGTTTGACTTCCGCCCACACCCCATGCACGAGTGGCACCATCGCCCCATCCGCACTGAACACCTGACGCGCCGCTGGCTCGTCCTGCTCCTGTTTCACCTCCTGTCGGACATCCATCAATCGCCGGGCCTGTGCATCTTGCTCCTCTTCCACCAGCTTGCCGGCCTGTTCCGTCTGCCGCCGGGCTGTTTCTTTTCCGACTGATACCTTCGTGATCGCTTCCAGCAGTTGCACGGCCCGTGCAAACGGCATCCACGCCGCTAATCGCACCAACCACTCCAGCAGTTGGGGCGTCAAACTCCCGGCCGCCAGCCCTAATTCCTCATCGAGGGGGAAAAAACCCGCTCCCACAGGTGGGGCAGGTGCCATAGCTACGCTCCAACTCCAGCGGGGTCCCGCCTTGCGTTTGCAGTCGCCGCTTCTGCTTGCCACGCGAGACGAGCGCCGTCCCGCACTGCCTACAGCGCGGACGCTCCTCTTTGGGTTGCTGACTCCAGTCGGCTGCACTGCTCGCTTGCACGGCATCCTCCACCATACGCTTGCGTAAGCGTCCCAGACGCTCATCCACGGCATCCTCAATCTCTTGCAACGTTGCTTTGGGATGCTGCAATCGCCACTCGATCATCCCACTGAGCACATCTTCGCTTTCCTCATTCCACACGGCTTTCTTCTCTTCCAGACCCATGACCGTTCCTTTCTTTGCCTTCACCTGCCTTTCTCTTTATCCTATCACCTTTTTCCCTTTCTGGGGTCTGCAAAACTTTGGGGCGCACCCCCGGCAGGAGGCCCCTGGCCTTCTAGACCTGGTTTTTATACACAATTGACCAAACCATCTGGTGATAGAACCTGGCACGTCACGATGGAGCGGAGAATCTCAACGAGGCTCTGCATTGGAAAAGGAGTTGCCAGGTACGGACACCTCGCCGTATGACGCGCAGATTCGGGTGCGCACTCAAATTGGGCAAAAAAGTTGGTGTCATCGCCGAGGTTGAGAGAGGGCCTCTTACCTTTTCTGGGAATGGGTGCTGACTGTAGGGAGAGAAGAGCAAGATCGGAGAAGTTTTTTCGTGCTCTCATGCTATACTGTGAAAGCTAGCAACGTTCGTCATGTGGAGCCGAACAGAGAAGAAACGCTGCATCCGCTTTGTCGCGGACACATGAACACGAGATCGGTGAGGAGAGAGCCTTTCTCCCATCACCCAACGCTTGAGAAGGAGTGCTTTTCATGAGAAAAATAATTGTCCAAGAATTCATTACCCTGGACGGAGTCATGCAAGCACCTGGCGGACCTGAGGAAGATACGTCAAGTGACTTCACATATGGTGGCTGGACTGCGCCGTATTTTGCCGAAGCTGACGAAGCGGCTGGTGAATTCATGCAAAAATGGATGGAATCTACAGACATTCTTTTAGGTCGAAAAACATTTGAGATGTTTGCTGCCTACTGGCCCGAACATGCAGAGATGTGGCCAGGCATTAACGATGTCATCAAATACGTCGTAAGCACTACTATGGACGAGTCAGACACGGCCAAGTCAGATTGGCAAAACTCAGTTTTGCTTAAAAACGTTGATGACGTCAGAAAACTCAAGAATTCAGAAGGCTCTACTATCAAAGTCCATGGCAGCGGTAACCTGGCCGAGACACTGTTCAAGAACGACCTGGTCGATGAGCTGTGTCTCATGACTTTCCCTATCACACTCGGCATGGGTAAGCGTTTGTTTGGTGAGTGGAACATTCCTGCTGCCTTCAAACTCACAGACAGCTTAGTTACGTCAAACGGTGTCATCTTCGCCTATTACGAGCGAGTGGGAGAAGTCAAGACAGGTACTGTCGGGGCTTAAGGCGGCTAACCTGTACATACGATGAGTGAGTGGTGGCAACATCGGACAATTATCTGAAGGCGCCACTCCTTCAGATAATTGTCCGATGTTGCCACCACTCACTCATCGTATGTACAAGATACAATCAGTCGATCTAGCTTACAACCGATTGTATAACGCAATCAGAACCGCGCGGATGTGCCGCGTGAAGAAAGGAAGTGATATGGCTAAGCTCGTGTTCGGAATGAACCAGTCCCTGGACGGCTACGTCGACCATATGGCGTTTGCGCCAGGCCCCACCCTCTTCCGCCACTTCATCCAGGAGGCTCAGGGGCAGGCGGGCAGTGTCTACGGTCGCCACATGTATGAGGTCATGCGTTACTGGGATGACGATCACCCTGAATGGGATGCAGAGGAACACGCCTTCGCGGCGGCGTGGCGGAACCAGCCGAAATGGGTCGTCTCGCGCTCGTTGAAGTCGGTCGGCCCCAACGCCAGGCTTGTTGAGGGTGATCTTGAGCGCGCGATCCGCGAGCTGAAGGCCGAGCGCGACGGGGAGATCGAAGTTGCTGGCCCGGACTTGGCGCACAGCCTCACCGAACTTGGCCTGATCGATGAGTATCGAATCTACCTGCACCCGTCGTGCTTGGTCACGGCAAGCCATATTTCGCCGGACCCTGGCCGCCGCTCCGCCTTATGACTCATGATCGGATTGGCGAGGATGTGATCAGGTTGACCTACGTCCCTGCTTAATCTCGCGACTCGCCGGACGGAAATCGCCGCTCTCTGTCTGGTCCTGGGTTGGGCCCAAAGCGACGGGGATGGCCCGCTTTTCAATACGAGGTTTCATGGCAATTGAACCTGGAAAGAAAGGAACTCGTTGTTGAAGAAGCTGTCTCTCTAATGACGCCTCATAACTGGGAGTTGTACGCGCATCTCCCAGCAAGGTTTGGGCTCGTTCTCACCACTCATAAAGAATCCTGGCTTTCGCTGGTTTTCATCGAGATCAGGCAGAGGAAGTTGGATCATATCTGGCTTCCTCTGGGGCTTTTTCCGCGCTGCGTAGTCAGGTAATGCGCAAGAAAAGCAGCCATTCATCAGGTCCGAGCGTCTACAACTTTAATCCCACGGGATGCGCAACGAGCAGGAATTGAGAGGAACTTTTTCCTCTCTCATACGTACATCCAGAGCTAGGTTATTTTCTCACATGCTCGTCCAATATGGAAGGGCGGAAGCATA
>DATGGW010000210.1:0-7001 GCA_035308345.1 Ktedonobacteraceae bacterium
AGGATACTGGTCAACCCGACAGGGCGCTTCGTCACCGGCGGCCCGATGGGAGACGCCGGTCTGACAGGTCGCAAGATCATCGTTGATACCTACGGTGGCATGGCCCGGCATGGCGGCGGCGCTTTCAGTGGCAAAGACCCCACTAAAGTAGATCGTTCCGCTTCCTACGCGGTGCGGCATATCGCTAAAAATATTGTAGCCGCAGGTCTGGCCGACCGCCTGGAATTGCAAGTCTCCTATGCCATTGGCGTAGCGCGTCCACTGTCGCTATTCGTAGACACCTCCGGCACCGGCAAAATCTCTAACGAAGAGATCATTCGTCTGATTAACGAGCATTTCGACCTGCGCCCGGCCGGCATCATCCAGTCATTAGACTTGCGTCGGCCCATCTACCAGCCGACAGCCGCTTTCGGGCATTTTGGCCGCACCGACATCGACGCGCCCTGGGAAGCCCTCAATAAGGTACCTATGCTGCGCCGCGGCGTTGGAGCGAGCGTCGAAACAAGCGATCAGGCAACTGCATAAGCTGGTTCTGTGAATGATTGCCAGGGCGACCGCAAGGGTGCGCCCCTACCATACACGCATATCGAGTAAAACGCGTAACGTCGTATGGTAGGGGCGCACCCTTGCGGTCGCCCTTTCACAGACCCTTGGTTGTATGGGCTTGCCTTTTCTCTTGCTACAATCTCGTATAATTATTGAGCAGGAGTGCCTTTTGTGTAAATGACGTAGGCCAAAGAAAGTGAGTATAAGCCATGGTGGACTTTTCGCTCAATGAAGAGCAACTGGCAATTCGTGATACGTGCCGTGATTTTGCCGAACAGGAGATCAAACCACTCGCGGAAGAAATAGATCGCTCCGGGCAATTCCCCTACGAACTCATTCGCAAGATGGGCGAACTGGGGCTGCTGGGGCTGCCTTTCCCGGAAGAATTCGGCGGCGCGGGCGCAGATTTCCTCTCCTACTGTATCGCCATAGAAGAAATCTCGCGCGGTGATGTCTCGGTTGGCATCACAATGGAAGCGCATACCTCCCTGGGAGCCAGCCCTTTCTACTCTTATGGCAGCAAGCAACAAAAAGAGCAATATCTTGTTCCCCTGGCGCGCGGCGAGCAGCTATGGGCCTTTGGCTTGACCGAACCTGGAGCCGGTTCCGACTCCGGCGGCACGCAAACCCGCGCTTACCTGCGCGATGGATTCTGGCATATCAACGGATCCAAGGCCTTTATCACCAACGCGGGCACCGACATGACCGGCGGCGTCACCATTACCGCCGTCACCGGCAAACGGTCAGATGGACGCAACGAAATTACCAATATCATCGTTCCCAAAAGCACTCCTGGCTACATCATTGGCAATGCCTACAAGAAGATGGGCTGGAAAGCCTCCGATACGCGCCCGCTCACCTTTGAAGATTGCACCATCCCCGCGGGCGATATCCTGGGCCAACGTGGAGACGGCTTCAAGCAGTTCATGCAGATTCTCGATGCCGGGCGCGTCGCCATTGCCGCGCTTTCCGTCGGCCTTGCCCAGGCCTGCCTGGATGAAAGCCTGGCCTATGCCAAAATGCGCAAACAATTTGGTCAGCCCATCAGCAAATTCCAGGCTATTCAATTTAAATTGGCCGATATGGATACAGAAATAGAATTAGCTCGTTTAATGTATTACAAGGCCGCCTGGCTGCATATGCAGGGCAAACCCTACACACGCGAGGCATCAATCGCAAAACTCTTTGCCTCGGAGACCGCCAAACGCGCTGCAGACCAGGCTGTGCAGATACATGGCGGCTACGGCTTCATGGACGAATACCCTGTTTCACGCTACTGGCGCAGCGTCAAAATCAACGAAATTGGTGAAGGCACCAGCGAGGTGCAGCGCATGCTGATCGCCAAATTGCTCGGGTGCTGACTGCCGACTACCGGCTAAGGAGAGACCTACCTATGGACGTTACACCCGCTTCTAACGTTGTCGATCAAAATAATTTGCAAGCTCATCACGCGCATAAGAGCTTATTAGAAGGGATACACTTCAAATATCCCACATTTAAGCATGACCATCCACCCGTCATCGATGTGAATGAGGTGGCAGATGAACGCATGACTATCGGGCAGAGGATTGCAGATGGTGTGGCTACTACTATGGGGAGTTGGCGGTTTATTATCATCCAAACAGTCATCGTCGGTATTTGGATTACCAGCAATGTCTGGTTGCTGGCACATCCATTCGATCCCTATCCTCTAATACTTTTGAATTTACTTTTTTCCACGCAAGCCGCATATGCTGCTCCTGTGATAATGATGTCGCAGAACCGCCAGGCGGCCAAGGACCGGCTGACGGCCGAAAGCGATTACCGCACCAACGTTAAGGGTGAAGAAGAAATACGCTTCATCATGGAGCATCTGGATCACCAGGACACGGTGCTACTCCAACTCGTCAAGCGCATCGAAGAACAGCATCTGGAGATAAAGGAACACCTCGTCCGTCTCGATCCCACACTAGCGGAGAGGTTAGGCGCTGACATTGTCAAAATGAGCCAGAAGTCGTTAACAGAGAATGAAGATGAAGTCGGCAATTCGTAATATAGTAGGGGCGACCCTTGCGGTCGCCCTGGATTCATATACTCGCTATTATTTCGGCCAGTTAAATGCGAAGATATCCACCGGCGTGAGCTCACCATTAGTAGTGCTTGTCGCGTTTGAGGTAGTGCCCATCATCCATACGGCGGAGTTTCCGTTGACTGCCAGGAATGTGGCATCATTCAGGATATTCCCGGTCGTCACATCGTTCTGTGTAGGAACATCATACATCTCGTACCCTTTGTCACCCTGCCACAGCGCGAAATCTGCGCCGACCTGCAGCGCGTAAGCCGGTCCCGTGTTGTTCAGCGATATTGGCTGCGTCAACACATCGCTAACCAGCGGCTGCATAAGCACCTGCCCGCGCACCAGGGAATCGAGCGACGGCGCGTAAATGTTGGGGTCCATGCGCGGGATGATGGTTGTGCTGAGTTGTGGTGTTGTCACAACCGGCGGCCCACTGGTCGTCGGCGTTCCCGCCTGTGAATTGGAGACAGTCGCGGTGCTCAGCCAGAACAGCGTATCGTCTGCGACTTGCGGGCGGAAGGACATACCATCAGTGCGGAAAGGCATCTGCTGCGTAATCTGCGCAACATGTCCGGCCCAACGCCCGTGTGTTGGGCGTACCGCGCCAGGAGCATCAATTTCCTGCTGCATCCAGATATCGCTGTTCAGTACTCCGGCTTCAGACATCCATTCATCGGCCCAGTAGATCTCGTTCGCGTTGCTATTCGCGGTCGGTGAAGTGAAGATATGACCTGGATTGGTCGCCGCGATCTCAGTCATGGTGGATTTGCCCGCGATGTTCAGTTGATATTCCAGCAAATGCGGCGTGCCGTTAGCATCGATCATGGCCACCAGCAGCACACTTTGTGTTAACCATATGCCCTGTACCGGGGTATGTACCCATGTAGGAGCGGTAAGCTGGTTAAACGTCCCCTGCAGAAGGACGGTCGGTGTAATCGCTAGAGCTGCCGGGGCCCCTGCTACCTGTGCCAGTGAAAGGATGCGTAGACTCCAGGGAAGCAGCACCTGGCGTTGGCCGATGTTGCGCATGTATTTATTGGACTGCACTACCGGCCTGTCATATTGTATCCATACTACCCACTGCGGCGTGCTTCCGAGCACGATTATTGGCTGCTCGGCTGGCTGAGCCAACAATGGTGTTGGCGTACTCGCCTTATTTGCGCGGTCAAGTTGAAGTAGCATCCAGGCAGAGCTTGCCCCGTCCTGGTAGGCAGTGTAGTAGATACTGTCGCTATTAGCCACCGCGCTAACGATATGCTGGTAGGGCGTTACAGCTGCATAAGTGGCTTTTTGAATGTCGACGCGATCGAGCTCATTACTGTTGGTGTTGGAGATATGAGCGAGATGGGTTGCGTTGCCCTGGGCCAGCAGCAGGAGCGAAGTTAATCCGCCCATCAGCAGTACCATCAAAAACGTTGCAGCCACACCAAGCACGGCAAACTGGCTCATGTGCGAGCGCGGTCGGCTCTTGCGTTTGGCGCGAATAATGGGCAATGGCCCGGTTTCAGCCGTCGAGAACGCGCTGAAAGCGTTTGAGGTTTGTGTGGATCGAGCGTGATCGTGCAGGTATGGTTTGAGAAATTCAGGAGTGGTGACAGTTCCCGGCGCGGACTTTTGCAGAAACTGCATATGCTCATGAGCCAGCGCGCGCATCACTTTCTCGCGCATATCAGGCGGCGGTTCCAGTTCGGGCAAAGCGCGTACTCGCTCGCCGATCATCATATTGCGGGCGAGCGCTTGCCGGCAGGATGCGCAACGTTCCAGATGTACATCCAGGTCGGTGGTATCGAACTCTCCGTCTTTCAATTCGTGATATGCGGACATCATTGTCCGCGCCTGCTCGCAATTCACTTGTCACCCACTTCTTGTTGGTACAGAATCGTAAATCGTTCGCGCGCTCGCATCAGGCGCATTTTCACCGCCGATGCGCTGATATTCAATACCTCCGCGATTTCAGCGCAGGAGTGCCCATCATTTTCGTATAGCCATAAACAGACCGCGTATTTTTGTGGCAACTGCTTAAAGATGCGCTCTACAATTTCACGATCTGCAACGCGATTCTCAAAACGCCCGCCATCGTAGCTCCCACGCTCATACAAAGCTGTGATAGAGCCGCTCCGCCCTTCGCCATCTTCATTGTTCGAGCTAAGATTCTCTGAGGCCACGCCACCGGCATCGGATACCACTCCCGCGCCGATGCCCCGATCTTCATTAAACAAGGACAGCGGCAGCCAGGAAATCAATCGCCGCCTGCGTAGTGTATCCGTCGTGGTATTGGACGCGATGCGATAGAGCCAGGCCGATAAAGCCCCCGGCTGTACTACCGTTCCGTTGAGCAACGCCTTGTACGCCTTGACGAATACATCCTGCGCAAGATCATATGCTTGTTCACGGTTGCCTATTAAATGGTAGATGAAATTTGTGATAGGCCCTTGAAAGCGCAGGAAAATCGCCTCAAAGTCTGCCACATCTACCCGCTGCGCCAGTTGTTCCAGCGCGCTTGCAGACTGCACGGAGATCGTGTCGGTCACCTGTTCTCCCTCATCGACTGATACCTCTGCGCAGCTATCCTCTTCACCCTGCAAAGGATGGGTAGCATAGCTCGTAGCCTCGGTATCCAGCGTAGAGTGCAATCTACTGTTCGAGTTGTAGAGACGGATAGCGGTATCCATTGGTTACATTTACCTTATCTATATTCATTAGAACTGCCATAAAACGGCATGGGACATAATTGCGAGTATCATTTAACTTTCGTAGCATAACATATTTCCCCTCAAATTACTGTGGAGTAGTAGACATTTATGCAAATTTTCCTATATCTGTTAAGCCACTGCCTGTAAAAAACAGCACTGTCTCGGCTTCAGGTTCCAAAAAGTGCGTGGCCAGCAATTCGTGATAGGCTGCGATTGTGGCGGCGGCCTCGATTGCAATCAGCATCCCCTCACGCTGTGCCGCGTATCTCACCATCGCAAGCATCGCCTCATCGCTCACTGCCACGGCTGTTCCACCGCTTTCGCGTACGGCCTTGAGTATCAGGCGATCCCCAATGGCCGATGGAACGCGCAGTCCTGCTGCCACGGTATGCGCCTCCCGGGCAGGCCACGCTTCCGCTTCATCCATCCCGGCATGAAAAGCGCGCACCAGTGGTGCGCAGCCCTCGGCCTGCGCGACAATCATTTTAGGCAGCCTATCATCATGTATCCAGCCCAGTTCTCGCAGTTCGGCGAAGGCTTTCCACATACCAACCACGCCTGTTCCGCCACCTGCCGGGTAGATAATGGCATCCGGCAGTCGCCAGCCAAGCTGCTCTGCCAGTTCCAGGCCCATCGTTTTCTTGCCCTCAGCACGGTATGGCTCGCGCAGCGTTGCCACATTAAACCAGCCGCGCTGCTGCGCCACTCCCGCAGCTACACGCCCCGCGTCGCTGATCAGGCCCTCCACCAGCTCAACTTCAGCGCCATACATACGCGCCTGTCGCAAACACGTTTCTGGAGCATCGATCGGCGCTGACACATAGCCAGGCACGCCTGCGCGCGCCGCGTATGCCGCCATGGCGGCCCCGGCGTTGCCGGCAGTCGGCGTCACCAGCCCGTGCGCTCCCAATTCAACTGCGCGTGAAACCGCTGCCGCCATGCCCCTGGCCTTAAAGCTGCCCGTCGGGTTCTGGCCCTCGTCCTTAATCAATAGCCGCGCGCCCGTAGGGGCCAGATTGATCGTGCCCGGCGGAGCCAGGCACGACGCAGCTAACAACGGTGTCATCCCCTCGCCCAGTGTCTGCACAAATCGCTCGTCTCGCACCGGCAGCAGTTCATGATAGCGCCACATACTCGCCTCACGTCCCGCCAGCTCGCTCGGCGTCAAGTCACGCGCCAGCGCTACAAGATCATACCTTGCCAACAGAGGCCGCGCACAGCACAGACTGACGTTTTGAAGCCGGTCGGCATCGTATCGGCGCTGGCACTCGCTGCATTCAAGATGGCTAAGATAGCTGAAACGAGCACTCATACATAATAGTATAGCATGTTATGGCTACGGTTGCTTAGTTGCTTCCTTCCTGCGCGTGTATAGTAGGGGCGACCACCAGGGTCGCCCTGGAAGCCTTGCTTTAATCAATCGTTTCTGCTAGGATGTTTCCATGAGCGAAGCACATATCATCGCCTCTGACTGGGGCATCGTCGGTCACGAACATGCTATCAGCACCCTGCGCCGCGCCATCATTTCTGAGCGCGTGCGCCATGCCTACCTGTTCACCGGCCCGGAACATACCGGCAAAAGCGCCGTGGCGCGGCGCTTCGCTCAGACGCTGCTCTGCACGAGCGGCCCGGACCCGTTGATCGCTCCAACCGAGCCATGCAATACGTGTCTGGCATGCCGCAAGGTGATGCACGGTAATCATCCC
>DATGGW010000211.1:0-16067 GCA_035308345.1 Ktedonobacteraceae bacterium
GCCCAACGTCGCCTCGCAGCGCCGCTGAGCTCCCCTTGATCGTGAGCGATCCAGGCCAGATGATGCCTCAAGCACCACCTGGCATGTTCGCAGATGTTTCTAAATCTCAGAATTGACAGAAACTGTGCGCTTGTCCAGTCATCACAGTTACTGTTCTGCTTCCACTTTTCAATTGTCAAGGTACTGACTTCGCCTTCTGGCGATCGCTTCACAAATGTTATTAGAACAGGTAGTTCGTTCATTTGCAGTAGCTCACGTATTATGCCATATCTCCGGTGTCCTGTCAAGAGGTTTACTGATCAGTTTTTCTCCGCTCAGAAAAACCGCTTGCTTACTCGCTCAAAGGAATAACACAACCAGCCACCGGCATTGATACAACCACACGCAAATGCGTATGAGCGCAACAAAGCCCTGCCAGCTGTAATACTCCAGGAAATGTGATCCTTGAGGGGAACCACCTTAACGTGGTCGATTAGCGCCGAGCTACACGACAGACAGGCGCACCCAATCGTTTTAGACCAGGTGATTGACTTTTCGTGACTCCGAGATTATGACACATACTACAAAGCTTGTCAAGAGAATTTTTCAGGCCATAGGAAATCTGGTTTTTCAATTCGCCACTTACGCTTTATAAGCCTCCGCCAGCGCCATAGTCGGGAATACATGCCGGTAAAGGTGGTAATTAATGTAGAAATCTCGCGGGAAACCCGTGCCTGTATACTCCCGCTCTTCCCACGTGCCATCTACCTGGGTCTCGCAAAGATAGGCCAAACCACGCAGGCAGGCAGCATGCTGGCCCAGGCCAGCCAATTGAAGGGCTAAGACGGCCCAGGCCGTTTGCGATGGCGTGCTCTGCCCGGTGCCCGCAAAGGAACTGTCCTCATAGGAATAGCAAGATTCACCCCAGCCGCCATCACCGTTCTGATGCCCGAGCAGCCAGGAGGAGCCTCTATCAATCATGTCCTGCACGGTGTACCCGCCATCGCGCAGCGCAGCGAGCGCTGAGATGACGCACCACGTTCCGTAGATGTAATTGACACCCCAGCGACCGAACCAGGAACCGTCTGGCCGCTGCGTATGCCGCAGGTACTTGAGCGCTGCTCGTATGATCCGCTCCTTGTCCGGCGCATCTACGTGTGCCAGCATTTCAAGCACATGGGCCGTAACGTCTTCGGAGGGTGGGTCCAACAGCGCCCCGAAGTCTGCGAATGGCAGTCGGTAGACGATCGCTCGCGTATTGTCCTTATCGAATGCTCCCCAGGCCCCGTTGCTCGACCGCGTGACCAGCACCCAGCGCACAGCGCGATCCACCGGCGCCCGCACGGCTGTCTCTGTCCCAGCTTCGAGCAAAGCCAGGACGACGACCGCCGTGTCGTCGATATCTGGATAGATGTCATTCTCGAATTCGAACGCCCAGCCACCACACGGCACAGCGCCACAACGCACCTGCCAATCGCCGCCTGTGGAGATCTGCTCTTGCAGGATCCATTGGAGCGCACGTTGCATGCCCGGATGATCGCGGTCCACACCGGCGCGGCGCAGGGCCAGGAGCGCCCAGGCGGTATCCCAGACCGGAGACATACAGGCTTGGAACCGCCACCCGCTCTCGTCTTCCAGCACGAAGCCCTCCTGCCCCTCGATTCCCCGGCGCATGACCGGGTGATCGGTGCTCATGCCTTCCAGGTACAAAGCGATCAGCGAGTACACCCAGGGTGGCTGAATACCACCCCAGCTCCCATCCGCCTCCTGTCGTTCCATGATCCAATCGACTACGCGACGCCGGGCACGCGCCCGGCCGGGCTGCCACGGAAAAGTCTCATACAGTTTGAGGAGCTTATCGGTCCACCAGAAAAGTCCCGACCCTGGGACTCGGGTGAGCAAGCCCTCGGTTCCCGGAACAACCAGCTCCGGCACGCTACAACCCAGCGGTCTTAGCGGACGCCGGGAGATCACTATCAGCAGCGGGGCGATGGTACCACGTGCCCAGCAGGCGAAGTCATAGAGGTTGAATGGCACCCTGGGCGATAGGTAGATCAACTCCGGCGGCATGCTGGGGATGCCAGACCATGGATACTGGCCGAATAACGCCAGCCAGATTTTGGTAAAGACCCTGGCCTTCGCTATTCCCCCCAGTTGGTGAATAACCGCGAGCGCTCGCTGCATCGCGTCGCAGCCGGGATCAACATCGAGTACCTTGAGCGCCACATAGGCTTCGATTGTGGTGCTCAGATCCGCGGGACCGCCGAAGTAAAGGGCCCACGAGCCATCATCTCGCTGATTGTTCAGGATGTGCCGTATAGCGCCGTCCCTGATCCGCTCCAGGCTGAGATCCAGGAAACGCAGCAGCAGGACGTGCTCTGCCGTCATGGTCACATTCGTTTCCAGCTCGCCGCACCACCAGCCCTCGACATCCTGACGCTCCAGAAGCCATTGTACTGCTCGATCCAGTGCTTGCTTCAACCGAGGATCTCCTCCATTGCTCAGCTTATCATTGTCCATAAATCAGACCTTTCGGAAGAGAAGGAGAATGAGGGCAAGGATGCCGCCTCCAGGGCGAATAACTCCCGGCCGGTTGCTTTCCCTCGTTGAATGTGGTAAGGTATAAACAAGTCATTCCTCATTTTTTATTATAGCAAGAAATGGCATCTTTTTTTATTCTTTCGGGACTATTGGGAAAACCAAAAATCCCTGGTAGTGTATGCCGTTCCCTGTTATGCAGACTACACAGAGAATAGCATACACTACTATCCAGCAGTACAGTTTACGTCTGTACAGGGGAGGAGAGTAAGCTATGGCGATCACACTACGCCAGAATCTTCAGATCGCGTCATATATCGTCCGGCAGCGGCTAAGGGGTCGTGAGAAGTTTCCGCTTGTGTTACAGCTAGAGCCGCTCTACCAGTGCAACCTTGCCTGTGCGGGCTGTGGCAAGATACAGCATCCACAGGATATCCTGGCGCGGCGACTTTCCGTTCAGCAGTGTATCGACGCAGTTGAGGAGTGCGGCGCGCCAATCGTCTCCATTGCTGGCGGCGAGCCGCTCATCCACCGGGAGATCGATCAGATTGTGGCGGCGTTGATAGAACGCAAGCGCTTTATCTATCTATGCACAAACGCCATTCTCATGGGCAAGAAGCTCGATCAGTTCAAACCATCCCCCTATTTCTCCTGGTCGGTCCACATCGATGGCTTGAGGGAGCGCCACGATCAATCAGTCGCCCGGCAGGGTGTATTCGATAAGGCGATCGAAGCCATCAAGGAGGCCCAGCGTCAGGGATTCCGGGTTACCACCAACACCACCTTCTTCACGCAAGACGACGCATCCAGCATCCGTGACGTACTCGACTTCCTGAACGACGAGGTGCGAGTAGATGTCATGCAGATCTCCCCCGGTTACGCCTACGAGAAAGCGCCGGACCAGGAGCATTTTCTCGGCATCGAGCGGACGCGTGAGATCTTCCGTCAAGCCTTTGCAGACGGCAGGCGCAAGAAGTGGCGACTGAACCACTCCCCTCTCTTCCTGGACTTCCTGGAGGGCAAGGTCGACTTTACCTGCACCGCCTGGGGTATCCCCAGCTATTCAGTGCTGGGCTGGCAGCGGCCTTGTTATCTGATGGCCGATGGGTACGCTAGCTCCTATAAGGAGCTGATCGAGACAACCGAGTGGGAGAATTATGGGCGGGGCAAGGATCCTCGTTGTGCCAATTGCATGGCGCATTGCGGCTATGAGCCCTCTGCGGTGGTAGCTACTATGAAGTCGCCCCGTGAGTCGCTACGAGCCACGGCCGATGTGCTGCATGGCAGCCTGCGATCTATCTTTTAGTGGGCACTCCGCCAGGAGGCTGGTGGACAAGGTCGCAGTGGTGTCTGGCGGGGGATTGCGTAGGTTTGAGTAAGTCTAGAAGAACGGCAGTACAAAGCTGATGGCTGAGCAATTACAGCGGATGACAGAAGCGGGCGACACGGTCTTCTTGACCGGAGCCAGCGGATTCCTGGGTAGCCACATACTTCGTGCCTTGTTGGCGGCTCAGTATCGCGTGCGCGCTCTGGTGCGTCCAGGTTCCAGGCCACTGCCCCCACTTGACGGGTGTACAGTTGTATGGGGTGATGTTCTCCACTCCGGTGAGCTGGTCCAACACATGATGGGTTGCCGCTATCTTGTACACGTGGCAGCCCTCTACTCCTTCTCCCCGGGTATGCATCACAAGATGTTCGCCACCAACGTGCGCGGCTGCGCCGGGGTGCTGGAGGCGGCGCACCTGGCAGGCATCGAGCGTGTCGTCGTCACCTCGAGCTCGTCAACCGTGGGGCCGAGTTATGGAGGGCGTCCGGCGACTGAGGAAGACTGGGCTGAAGATGCTGGTTCCTCAACATACCACCGATCGAAGCTGCAGCAAGAGCGCGTAGCACTGGCGGCGCAAGTACCGGTCGTTCTTGTCTTGCCGACCGCGCCCATTGGGCCAGGAGACTGGAAGCCAACTCCCACGGGAAAGATGGTAGTGGACTTTATGCGCGGGCGGATCTTTGCTACGTTAGGCGGCGGACTGAACGTAGTGGCAGTGGAGGATGTCGCCAGGGCGCATGTACTGGCACTTCAATACGGGCGTCCCCGGGAGCGCTATCTGGTGGGCGGTGAGAATATCTCTCTGTCCCAATTGTGGGAACGCCTGGCTCAGATCTGTGGTCGCACTGCCCCGACCATCCACATTCCCTTTCGGTTGGCACTTACCCTCGGCTGGGCTGATGAGCTCCGCTGCCAGCTCTTTCGCAACGGGAAAGGCGGCATGACCGCCCCGCTGATCCCGCTCGAAGGCGTTCGGATGGCTCGCCATCATATGTACGCCAGCTCTGCTAAAGCTCAATCTGAGCTTGGCTATGAAGCAACATCCGTTACTGCAGCCCTGGAACGGGCAGTTCGGTGGTACTCCGACAACGGATATGCCACTTAATCAAGAAGGGGGGAACTTCTTGGAGCATCATCACACAACTCGTAGCCAGTGCGCCTCATCTGTAAAGGCTGTCATCCTTCGCTGCGCTCAGGATCTGTACCTCGTCCAGCAAGAGATCCTTCGCTGCGCTCAGGATGACAAATCCCGTGTTACCTGGTGATGCGTGACGTGGAGATTCTGGCGCCAACATTCCTTGAGTACTGGGCAGTGCGGCGCACACTCCCGCATGCTCGCGCTAGCTGGACGGGCGTGCGATTAGCACGGTGGAAAGGGGCAAGCCAGGGCTCCATCGTAGTAGTGTGTGGTCTGGCAGGAGCGCTCGCGCCCGGCCTGAGTCCTGGAACCGTCCTGATACCTGACCAGATCGGTCTTGCTGATGGAAGGATCGTGTATTGTGATTCCGCACTGGTACAAGCGCTGGTGGCAGCCGCACGCACGTTACACTTTCGACCCGATACCCGGCCGCTGCTGACTTCCCAATCCCTTATTACCGGCGGCGATCGTCACGATTGGTCCCAACGGGGCTTCGTAGCTGCTGACATGGAGACGGGCCTTCTCGCGGGACAAAACCTGCGTGTGGCGACAATCCGGGTCGTACTAGATAGTCCAGAACATGGCATCTCCCCAGACTGGCTGCAGCCCACGCGAGTATTGCTGCAGCCACCGCTCTGGCGAGAGTTGTTCTGGCTCAGCCGTGTGGCCCCCCGTTATGCACTGCGAGCAGCACGCGTGCTGAAAGTCGGGCTTGGCACAGGACCAGGTAGTATGTTTGCCGAGTAAAGGTTGTATAAACGTAGCACTGTTATCCTGAGCGGTAGCGAAGGATCTCTATTCAGAGCGACAGATCCTTCGCTACCGCCCAGGATGACAAAGCGGAAGGAGCTGAGACAGTGAACATTGCTAAAAATGCACTAGACATGCTGAAAGAAACCAGCCGAACGTTCTTTATCCCCATAAGCGGTTTACCAGCCGGATTGCAGGATGCGGTTATGTCGGGCTACTTATGCCTGCGTGCCATCGATGAAGTGGAAGATCATCCCAGGCTGGATAATCGCACGAAGGCCTTGCTGTTGCACTCCATCAGCCACACGCTGCAAACGACCTTTGTTGCTGGCGACTTCACATCAGCCCTGGGCCGCTACCAACAGGAATTGCCAGAGGTGACGCTTCGAGTAGGCGAGTGGGCGCTGCTCGCGCCCCCATCCATCGCTCCACGCGTGTGGGAGTCAACGGCGACCATGGCGGACCGCATGGCACAGTGGGCAGACGATGGCTGGGTGATCCGGACAGAGACGGATCTGGATCGCTACACTTTTAGTGTAGCTGGCTCGGTTGGCCTGTTACTGTCGGACCTGTGGGCCTGGTACAACGGAACGCAAACGAACCGCGCCCACGCCATAGGATTCGGGCGTGGCCTGCAGGCCGTCAATATCCTACGTAACCATACTGAAGATGTGGCGCGTGGTGTAGAGTTCTTTCCACCCGGTTGGCGAGCGGAGGACATGCAAGCCTACGCTCGTCGCAATCTGGCCCTGGCTGATGCCTACACCAGCGCTCTTCCGCCCGGTCCCGTGTTAGACTTTTGCTCCCTTCCGCTCGCTCTGGCCTATGCTACCCTGGATTCCATAGCCCGTGGCGACGGTAAGCTCAGCCGCAGCGATGTACTCCAGATCGTTGAGAAGATCACTCCAGGACGGTTGTGATCGCTCGCATACTGCTGCCTGACGGTGCTGCGCTGTAAATTTGTCACCATCGAGTGATCACATTTACAGATAGTTGCGTGCGAAAAAAAGTATATGTAAATGCCACAGCTTCCACCGCGGAGTAGGCGCCATGTATCTTAATACAATCTCAGGCATTCTATGCGGCTCTTTATTTGTACTATTCATCAACCTTCTTCTTAACCTTCTTGTCTTTGATCGACTCAAGCCTGCTACAAGGGAAGATTTGCAAAGAAAGTTCGGCACTTGCCCAATGGTTTCCATTCTTGTACCGGCACGAAATGAGGCAAATCATATAGAGGAGTGTGTGCGTTCATTGATAGGACAGAGATACGAAAAACTGGAAGTGCTGGTTCTTGATGATCAGAGTACCGATGAAACGCCGACTATTGTACAGCAAATAATTGAAGAACTGCCGCCTGAACAGAAGAGTCGCTTGCATTTACTGCATGGTGAAACCTTACCAGATGGCTGGATTGGAAAAAACTTTGCCTGCTATCAGTTGACACAGTACGCTCAGGGCGATTATTTGCTCTTTACCGACGCCGACTCGGTTCATGCGCCACATACGATCAGCACAGTTATTCAAGGGCTGCATGATCTCGGCGTCCAATTTCTCACGGCGCATCCCCACTATATTCTCCGTGGGATAGGAGAGCGCCTTGCTATTCCATTGCTCTATTTTAAGGTCTTCACCCTCTTGCCCCTGGTATTTGTGAGACACCGGCCAGAGCCAATTCTAGCTGTAGCCAACGGGCCATTGCTCTGCTTTCAGCGCTCAGTCTATGAGGCAATAGGCGGCCACAAAGCAGTGAAGACCTCTGTCCTGGAAGACAATTCGCTAGCTCGTAGAGTCAAAGCAGCCGGGTATTGTATGGCCTATGTAGATGGGCAAGACCTGGTGAGCTGCCACATGTATGATTCCTTCGCTGAACTATGGGCCGGGTTCTCAAGAACTTTCTTCGCTTTTTACAACTATTCACTCCTGGCTGCATCCGCAATTATCATTCTCGACCTGGCGCTTTTCGTGGTACCACCTCTGCTTGCACTGGCATCGCTTTTTGTCCCTCTTCCCCCACTCACCTTACTATTCTCACTCGGCAGCTACACACTTGCCGTATTGATGAGGTTATTACTGGCCCTTACTTGCTCACGTTCTCAGCGCGTCCCGTTGATGTTGCTCAGTCTGCTGCATCCAATCTCCATGATACTTGAATGCCTGTTCATACTAAACTCGATCAGGTGGCACTACCGGAAAAAGGGCGCTATGTGGAAAGGCCGCTTTTATATGCAGTAGGTGCCAGCGCATTGATCGCGCTAGCAAGCCCTTTGGGAAAATTACCGGGGTATTCTCCAATAACGTTCGATCGGGCGTTGTTGTTTGCCTGCTTCCAGAGTGTACGCACGAATCAATTCACGAAAGCTGGAAGCCAAATAAAAGAGCGTCGGGATCTGCGATTGATACGCCTCGGAAGCAGCAATCCTCTGCTCAAGATACTCGGAAATATCTACTTCGATGAAACTCATGTTATATGGCTTTACATATTCGATAAGCTCATCGTTAGAGTAATAGGTAGTATAAGGAAAATCCTCGAAAAAGAGGACGCGATCACGATCAAGCGTATTGAGAACCGCCTGGAATACAAGCTGGTGGTCGCGATGCATGCCCAGGCCGAGCGGTACAACAAACTGCACGCCTGGATATGCCAGCGATGCATCGGCAAACCAGGCGCACAGCGTTGTAAAGAGAACAGTATCACGAGAAGATACTATTGCTGTGCCAGGCTCCCAGAAGAAATCATTCGCGTCTGACAATTCAGGGTCGCGATAAAGTATTTCAAACCAATCTAGCCAGGCGTAATCCACACCCAGCAGCGCCATAGCTTTCCTCTCTTCTTCCTTGCGTACTTGATAAGGTCTCTCTTCCTGTGCGCGCCATGAGCGATGAACCGACTGTACGAAAGGAGAGAAAGGTGGTTGAGGTTCGCCTGCAAATATTGTAACGACCAGGATGTTGAGTCCTTGCGCTCGCTGGCGACAAATAGTACCGCTACATGACAGTGATACATCATCTAGATGGGGAGAGATGTAGATGTAATCAAACCTTGAGTGAGTTATATGTTGCTCTGAGTACAGGTATTTGCTAAGAAGATCGGGTTTCATGCTGCCAACAACTTTTTTATACACCCCTCGGGAAGTCAGCGGTGAACTGAGGAAACAGGGTCACTCTTCCTCTACAAAATCGATAATTGCCTCCAGGTCAGTCCGGGCGCGAGTGGCAAGCGCGTTGCGTGTAGTAACTACCTGAGCAAGGGCCAAACGTGCTTGTTGACACTGCCGTGCTAGAAACTGATTGCAGTACTCCCTGGTCTGTGTCCGGACGAAGATAGCCAGAACCTCCTGTGCCTGTTCCTGTGTAATCGGCGCATCCTGGTTATACATCTTCGCCATCGCCTGCTGATCGCCTGCTTGTGCATATTGCAAAGCATGGAGGATAGGCAAGCTTTTCTTACGCCGGTAGATATCACCAACGGGTAGCTTTCCTGATTCTGCTTCGGTCGCCCAGACTCCCAGCATATCATCTCGTACCTGAAATGCAAGCCCCAGAGCGTGACCAAAGCGAGCCAGGCCCTCGATGACCTCCTGGTTACAGGTACCAAGTGTAGCCCCCATCTCTGTTGCACAACGCATCAAAGTGGCCGTCTTGCGGCTGATCATCTCCTCGTAGCTTGAGAGAGAAACCTGCTGCTGCTGTTCGAAGGACATGTCCAGATGCTGTCCTTCGGTCAGCTTAAGTAAAGCCGTATCGAACAGTTTAGCCAGGTTTAGTGCAGTTGCAGCCTCTACCCCTTCATCCAACACCTTCCAGAGATGGAGGCGAGTCAGCGCAAGCAGAGCATCTCCAACAAGAATCGCTTGAGGTATTCCCCACACGAACCAGACTGTAGGACGATGACGACGCTCGATGTCTCCATCTTGAATATCATCATGCAGCAGCGTAAAATTATGCGCCAATTCTATCGCGGCAGCGGCAGGCAGGGCTGGTCGCAGAGAGAATGCCGGGGGATTTGTTGAAGGAGTTTGTCCCTGTGCCCAGGCCAGTTCATAGCTCAGCAGAAGAAGTGTGGGACGCAGCAGTTTGCCTGGATGACCATCGGCAGGACGAAGCTGCTGATCGACCCAACCCAGGTGATACTGCATTTGTCCGTAGATCTTTAAGAGAGAATCATAATTGACCCTTTCTGCTGGAGATGGATCTTGTGTGAGAAATGCCCGGTGAAGCTCCTGGAGGATCTCCTGGTGGTAACGCTGAAAGACGGTGTTTATGCTATACGACACGTTCATCTGCTGAGAGAGACGATATGTTTTTGCGTTTATGTGGACACTCGTCTCTCACTCCTTTTTCTTGCTTCTTCTCTTGTAGCGAAGTGCTCTCACCCCAATTTGGGTGACTCAGAGTGCAGAGTATAACTCTCTGCTTGATTCTACCATGAATGCCCTCACCAGCGCAATATGACCAGATTCCTGCCATAGGAAATCTGATTAGGCTCGCTTCAACAGCTCATCATGTTTCACATCATAGATCATCATCTTTCCCTCAGGCATTAACAGCAGCGTATCCGGCCTCAAGTGGCGCACAAACTCGATATCATGCGTCACCGCAATAATCGTACCGTTGTAGTTGCCAAGCGCCTCGCCGATGATGTTGCGCGACAGGACATCGAGATGGGTTGTCGGTTCATCCAGGATGAGCAGATTCGGCCCGTCAAGCACCATCTTTGCCAGCGCCAGGCGCGTTTTCTCTCCTCCACTGAGTGTCTCTACCTGCTGAAACACGCGATCACCGTTGAACAGGAAGCGTCCCAGTATTCCGCGCACTCGTTTGCTATCGGTCGGCAGCACCGCCGTTGCTTCGTTGAGCACGCTATTACTATAATCCAGCCCCTCATTTTCCTGTGCGTAATAGCCAGTACGCACCCGGTCGCCCATTGTCACCTTCCCGCCATTGAGCGCAATCATACCGAGCAGTGCACGCAGCAAAGTGGTTTTGCCCGCGCCATTCAAACCAATCACCACCAGGCGCTGCCCGCGTTCAACCTGAAAGCTGATTTGACGGAAAATCTCCTTTGCCCCATATTTTTTGGTAAGTTTGTCGGCTCGCAGCACAACCTGCCCGCTAGGATGACGCACCGGGAAATCAATCTTGATACGCCGGCTGGCTTGCGGGAGATTAGGCTTGCTCACTTCAAGCAGCGTGATACGCTTATCAACAGCGATGCGCTGGCTGACTCGCGTCGCTCCATAGCCGCGCAGTTTCTCGGACGTTTTACGCAAGCGCGCAATTTCGCGCTCCTGCTGCGCTTTGGTGCGCTCCATCAACGCCAGCGCATCACCCGTGACGGTCAGGTAATTGGAATAGGTTCCACGATATTCTTCGAGTTTGTGGGTAAACTCATTGAGACGCAGCACCTTGTTAATGCTGCGATCGAGCAGATCCAGGTCATGCGAGATAATGAGCAGCGCGCCTCTATAGTGATCCAGGAAATCCATCAGCCATCCCGTCGCTTCCACGTCAAGAAAGTTAGTCGGCTCGTCGAGTAAGAGCAAATCGGGCGCCTGGAACAGCAGTCGCACCAGGGCCAGTTTCGTCTTCTGGCCACCACTCAGCGTACTGACGAAACGGTCAAGCGTCACTCCCCCCAGGCTGAGGCCAGCAATCAACTGCTCAGCGCGAGCGTCAGCATCATAGTAACCCAGGCGCTCGAGTGTCTCCTGCGCCTGCTCAAAGCGCTGCAAGAGCAGTGCTAAATCCCCGTTGGAAGATTGTGCGAGCTTGTGAGATAACTCCTCAAAAGCGCTGATAGCCGCATCCAGACCAATACTGCTAAAGATATAGTCTCGCACGCTGCTTCCCTCAGCTACCGGCGTTTCGTGCGCCACATCCTGCGACAAATAGCCATAGGAACGTGGCAGCGTAACCTTACCACCATCGGCTTCCTGTATCCCCGCGATAATCTTCAAGAGTGAGCTTTTACCCGCTCCATTGACCCCGATCAGTCCAGCCTTCTCTCCCGGCGCTACCGTAAACGACACGTCGTCCAGTATGAGACGCGGGCCATATGAAAGATGTATATGATTTACTTGCAACATGGTTGCTTTATCCTTTTTATATCCTGGGTATTCATGGAATACCCCTACCAATCTTCTCTCCGCTTTTCATAGAACGAGCATCAACACGCCGGAATGCAACAAACTGCGCTAGAGCGGGCATACGATCTCACAGGGAAGTTAAAAAGGGTTACATGTGATGTCACATGACAAGCAGCATTGTGATCGAGGGAGGAAGAAACATCGGAGATGCGAACATAATGTAAACGTACCGCTCGACCTGGTAGATCACCGGTGAGCAGGCGCATCAATAAGTGCCACTTACTCCCGCGTAAGCCCGGCGTGACTGCCTACGCGGGTGATCAGCTCGCTTGTATTTTCACCGTGATGGATACTTTCCGCATCTGTTTCATGATATCCTACTGTATATAACAATGTTTGATAACTCTCGTGCATGATACTACCATCAACCAATGCTAGTGTCAAGCTATGGCGACACAGATCACAGAAAGGAATTTCCCATGCCCCAACCACTCGATCTCAGTCCCTATCGCGTCTATTTTCCCGCGCTCGCGCAGCAAATCAATGGTCAGCAGGCCATCTATTTCGATAACCCCGGCGGCACACAGGTAGCATCGCAGGTCATTGACGCCATGGTGGCATACTTCCGCGAGGCCAACGCCAACACGCACGGAGCGTTTGCCACCAGTCATCGCACCGATGAAGTTATCGCCAACGCTCGCGGCGCAATGGCCGATTTTCTGCATGCTGCCAGTCCAAACGAGATCGTCTTCGGCCCAAACATGACCACGCTGACCTTTGCCTTCAGCCGCGCCATCGGCAAAACCTTGCAGGCAGGCGACGAGATCGTGGTCACAGTGCTCGATCACGATGCCAATGTCGCCCCCTGGCTGGCATTACAAGAGCGCGGCGTGGTGATACGCACAGTAGATGTTCACGCTGAGAACACCACGCTCGACATGCAAGATCTGCTCCACAAAATCAACGAGCGCACCAAAGTCGTCGCCGTCGGCTATGCATCGAACGCCACAGGCGGCATAAACGATGTGGCGACAATTATTGCTCGCACCCACGAAGTCGGCGCGCTGGCCTGGATCGACGCCGTGCAGTTCGCTCCGCACGCACCAATCGATGTGCAGCAGCTTGACGCCGACTTTCTCGTCTGCTCCTCGTACAAATTCTTTGGCCCCCACCTGGGCATCTTATACGGCAAAGCGCAACATCTGGAGACCTTCCCCGCCTACAAAGTGCGCCCCGCCAGCAATGAAGCCCCCGACCGCTGGGAGACAGGCACGCAGAATCACGAAGGACTGGCCGGACTGCTAGGGGCGATGGACTACCTGGCCATGATCGGGCGCGAACAAACCTCGCTCTACAACCACGCTTTTCGCAATGCTGAAGGCGAATCACTATATGCAGGGCGACAGCGCGATTTCAAAGTAGCCATGCAGTCCATCATGGACTATGAGCGTGGTTTATCCGCGCACTTGCTGCGAGGGCTGCGTGAAATCAAGGGCATCCATGTCTATGGCATTACCGATCCACAGCTGCTAGCCCGGCGTGTTCCAACCGTCATTTGCACTATTGACGGCCACACTCCGCGCGAACTGGCCGAGTTGCTAGCTTCCCAGTCCATCTTCGCCTGGGACGGCAACTACTACGCCCCCGGCATCATGGAACGCCTGCATCTCGAAGAACACGGCGGCGCACTCCGCCTCGGCATGGCCCACTACAACACAACCACAGAAATCGACCGCGTCCTCACCTGCCTGGAAACGATTACATAGCTGCCAGGGCGGGGACCAAGGGCACGGGGGCCGGGCACGCCCCTACCCTATACGGGTAGCAGACCTCTTCGTAGCAGGGTACGGGCGTGGGCTTGTCCCCGCCCTGGAGGTATGAGGCTTGTCCCCGCATTGCGATGTCAAAACAGCCTTATTCCGCGCGCATCGTAATCGTAAACTTGCCCCACACGCCGGTAAGCACCTGGCCGTGAACTGAGACGCTCTTGCCCTGTTCGATGGTTTTTTCAGTCATCAGCCCCAGCGCAATGATGAACCTGTTCATCTTGACCGGCACTTCGCTGTAGGTACCGACTTCCTGTCCATCGACGTAAAAGCGAACTTCATCCTTGCCCCTGTGATAGTTGATGCGATAGCGATGAGTTTGTCCGGGTGTCGTCGGCAGGGACAATTCGTTGAAATCGCAGAAATATTTGGGCTTCTGGGCGTCTTCCACGTCGGCAGGTTCCGGCACGCCGGGGAATGGCAGCAGCGCGTACACGGTGGCGATCAAGTCATTGCAGGTGAAGAAGTCGAGCGCGACGCCCGTACTAAAGTCAAGCAGATTGACCGAGACAAATCCATCATATAGATCACCCGGAGTGGTAAACGCGCAGCGCGCCTGCATATCCCACTCAAATGAAATTTCGCCCTTCTCCGGCGCTTCAAAGGTGCGCGTCGAAAAGAACATATTCTTAGCATTATCGAGTATCTGCACATCGTTATTAGCGCGTGTTATCTTCGCGCTGACCCGCATACGCTCGCCTTCCACCACTACAGCAGCATTCGGCTCGCGGTAGCGCCAGAAACTGCCATCCGGCAGCGGGAAACCGCCATATTGCCAGGCGCGGTCAACTCCCGTAATAATACTATGATATCCGGCATAGGCCACACTATCTTCTTGTGGTTCTTTTTCTGCAAGGGTATCAGGCTCTATCGTCTTCAATTGCTTTGCCTCTTTCTGACTCTATCCTCAAACATAAAGCTGGCTCTCAGACATATTGTACCTGAGAGCCTCGCAAAAAACAAAAACCCTGGCCCTTGAGCCACTTTACTACACGGAACATTCGGCTTTTCGTTTTCCTACCCGCATCGACCGGCCTGGGATGTGTTGAAATTTGGGCTGCCTTATTCGCTTGAACTCGGTCTGGAAGTATTGATTGTCATCCTCACCAGCGCCTCGGTGGTGATCTTCAATGCACTGGCGGATATCACCTACGCCATCATCGACCCCCGCATCCGCCTCGAATGAAGCGTCTGTGGAACCATTTTCGTAGTCATTGTAGCGGCGCCAGAACTTAGACCTTGCAGCTGCCACTACAATATACGAAAACAGGCATAAGGCGTAGTATAGTAGTGGCGACCCTTGCGGTCGCCATGCCCGGATGCCGTGCCCAATCGCATGAACCGGCCTGCGTTTCATGATGCTGGCCTTAGAATGCGGTCGCCATGCCCGGATGCCGTGCCCAATCGCATGCCCGGTTGTTTTGAATGCATTTCTTCCCGATCTTGCAACAACCCTGCCTGCTAAGCGTAAGCATCTTGTAGCTAAGGCTCACAGGTAGTACAATCAGTAACAGACAAACAACAAATATATGGAGGGAAACGCAGCGTGGCCAGTAAAAAAAATAAACTAAATGAATTTACTGAGGCTATACAGCAGAAGCGCAATCTGCTTACCAAAATTTATGATAGCGTAGTTCGCGACAGCAATCGTCCAAAAAACATGCGCGAGCTAGGAATTGCCACCCTCAAGACTCTGCCCTCAAACATTGGCATGGTGCGCAAATTCATGAATGCCGTCAACTTAAAGCAGGCGCAGGGAGAAGTGCAGCAGGGGTTGGAGCATACCGTCGTGATCGTCGGGCAGGCCAACACCGGCAAAAGCTCGCTCTTCAACATGCTCAAGGGCCAGCAACTATCTCCAGTTTCACCTGAGGCCGGCACAACCCGCGCCCTCGTGCGCGCCGACTTCGGCCCATTCACCCTCATAGATACACCAGGCCACCTGCCAGAACTCATGCAAAGCGGTATGGAGCAGGCAACCGTTATTGTGCTGCTGCTCGATGCCACCAGAGGCTTGCAGGAAAAAGATCGCGAGTTGCACGACGCCATCAAAAAATTAAATAAGCCAACCATCATTGCCGTAAACAAAGTGGATATGCTAAGAGGGCCTGGAGCAAGCGATGAACTGGCGAACGAGATCGCGCTCAAGCTTGAAACGCCTGGCGTCATCCCCATCTCGGCGCGCACCGGCGATAACATTGCCGCGGAGTTGATCCCCGCCATGATCGAGGCCAGCCCGGAAGCGGCCCTGCTGATCGGGCGCGAACTGCCGGCCTACCGCCACGAAGCTGCCCAGCGCATCATCCGCAATGCTACTCTGACCGGCCTCATGGCAGGTCTGGAACCCATCCCATTGGTTGACATCCCCATCCTGCTGGGAACGCAAATTCGCCTGGTGCTCCGCCTGGGCGCCCTGTATG
>DATGGW010000212.1:0-17849 GCA_035308345.1 Ktedonobacteraceae bacterium
GTGGGGGCAGAGAAGAGGTGTTTTCGCGCTTCTGCGCATCCGCTTTAAGTAGAGCCAGCAATTTCCCTGTATAGTCCGGCATCATCCCAAGAGCCTCTGCTTCGGACAAGAGGTGAGCCATCGGGGGACCTTCGTCGACAAAGAGACGGATGAAGCCGGCAGGCTCGGCTAGCGCCAGCGCGTCACAGAGCAGGTGCACCGCCTTGTCCTTTTCGCCATTCATATGGAGAGCGACCGCCTGGAGCACCATCACCTTGAGCCGTTCATCCACCCACCCCTTTGCCTCCGCCTGCTGGCGCAATTGCTTCAGTACCGCCAGTGCTGCGGATGTGTCGCCCTGGGCCAGGTGAACCCGGGCCTGGCCGATAGGGAGGTCGTGCAAATGCGCCAGATGAGCGGCTGCTGCCAGATGGCCCTGGTGAAGCAAGAGAAGCACTCGTGCGGTAGCAACATCAGGCATCCGAAACATGAAGCTATGCCGGCGCACGAACGCTTCGGCCTCATCCAAAGCAGCGGCCGCGCCAGACAAATCTTCCTGAGCCAGTTTCAGGCGGGCGAGAAACACCCCGTACGCAGCGAAGGTGTCGACGAGTATCGGCCGCGCGAGCTCGGCACTCTGTTGTGCGTGCTGCCCGGCGGCCTCCAGGTCATTCCATTCGTAGAAGACACGGGCCAGGCCAAGATAAGCTTCGCAAGCCATCCGCTGCGGCGGATCACCGGCCATTTGCAGGCTGCGCCGGTAGCTCTCGGCCGCCAGAGACAGCTGGTTGCCTGCTTCCTGTAGTTGACCGAGATTTATTGTAGCCGCCAGGGTGTAGATGGAATCCCCAAACGACTTACCAATAGATATGACTTCGGTATAGGCTCCTGTCGCCGCGGCACGGTCTCCCTGGAGCTGATAGGCATATCCCAGCGTCCAGGTTGTAGCCGTGCGGACAGGCAGGTTGTCGGAGTGCAGATACTCCAGGGCGCGGCGCGACTGAGTAATGATGGTTGCTCCATCGTGCTGAATGACAGCCAACGTAGCCCGCATGGAGGCAATACGTCCGACAAGGTCTCGGGTTCTGTCGTCTGGTTCGGTGCCCTTCAGGGCTGCTTCAGCCGCCTGGAGTTTCTCTTCGACGGCGGTATGTTGGCCGCCAAACAATAACGTCGAGGCATACATCACCCACAACGAGGGTCTGGCATCTAATGCCGTCCTGGGCAGCGACTCTAGCCAGTGGAGGACAAAGGCACTCGCACCACGAAAGTGCAGGGGCATCCCCTCGCCTTCAATCAGGCGCTCGGCGCGTTCAATATCATGGGCAGCAGCCGCATGGTGAAACGCTTCAATCTCCAGTCCATTGTCTTCATACCATTGGCTGGCACGACTGTGCAATTCGGCTACACCATCCCCTACCTCATCTCCTGTAGACGAGGCGCTTCTCTGCTGCAGTCGCTGCCGCAGTAAATCCGCGAAGAGATGGTGATAGCGGTACCAGCG
The DNA here is from genome assembly GCA_035308345.1 of Ktedonobacteraceae bacterium. Taxonomy (GTDB): domain Bacteria; phylum Chloroflexota; class Ktedonobacteria; order Ktedonobacterales; family Ktedonobacteraceae; genus CF-113. The sequence continues at coordinate 1,484 of DATGGW010000212.1, forward strand.
TCGCTCGTTGTCCAGGGGCACGAGGAACAGGTTGGCACGTTCGATAGACTCGAGGGTTGCTTGCCCTGAGCCAGAGGGGGCGAGCAGAACTGCATCACAAAGCGAGCCCGTCATTCGGTCGAGGATAGACGTGCGCAGCAAGAACGTCTGGAGGCTTTCGGACTGCTGCCCGAGGACTTCTTCAAGCAGATAATCCAGCACGAAATGGTGGCTGCCAGTGAAAGATGTGATGAAGCCGGTAGCGTCTTGATGTCCCTGCAATGAAATTGCAGCCAATTGCAGTCCGGCAATCCAGCCTTCGGTGCGGTCTTCCAGTGCGGCGATGTCTTCTGTCGAGAGATTGAGGCCCATTCCCTGGTTGAGAAAAGCAGCGGCTTCGGAGGGGCTAAACCGCAAATCGGCGGCGCGCAGTTCGGTCAAGTGACCCCGGGCACGTAAGCGGGCCAGGGGCAGCGCTGGATCCTCACGGGTGGCGATGACCAGGTGCATCTGGGGTGGCAGATGATCGATGAGATAGATGAGGACCTGGTCAACCGCTTTGGCATCAATCACATGGTAGTCATCAAGGACGAGGACGAAATTGTTGGGAATGGCGGTAATCTCATTAAGCAGAGCCGTCAGAATTGATGCGGTTGGCGGTGGCTGAGGGGATTGGAGCACACCCAGCAGCCCATCTCCAATGTCAGGCGCAATCGTCTGCAAAGCAGCGACGAGGTACGTCAGAAAGAGTGTCGGGTCGCTCTCCCCTTCGTCCAGCGACAACCAGGCCACCTGCTGGTCGCACCCAGCCACCCATGCGCTGACCAGCATGGTTTTCCCGAAGCCAGCGGGGGCAGCAATGAGGGTCAGTTTGCGGTGCAGCCCCTCGTTCAACCGCTCGAATAGGCGGGGACGGCTGACAACTTCAGGCCGAAGCGGAGGGATATACAGTTTCGTGGCTAAAATTGGTGTAGGCATGAGCCACCCACCTTACTTTCTCTCTCCTCCAACTACTTTCCAGATCGGTTTTTCCATGGTCCAACGTTGCTCGACATTGGGGAGACGAGTTTTGCTCTTGGAGCGCGCCGGAAAGACGAATTCCTCGGCTTGCCCTTGCCACCTGCTTTGCAAAGCTTTGGCATCCATCTCGTTTTCCTTTCTGCAAGGCTTTGCTTTCGGTCTGTCCCCCCTCTCAGTCTATCATTTTGGACTCCGCAAAAAAACTACAGCGGCAAACTTTCTTTGCTGAGCTTTATGTTGTGATGTGAGATGTGAGGCGTAATCTTCCTTTGGAGTGAATGCGCTGGTGCGTCGGAGCGACCTTCGGGCGAGATATGGAGGTCGCTCAATAAGAGCGCTCAGATTCCGAAGAGGGCGAGAGGACAAAGTTACCGAACATCTGCTATACTGTTCGGTAACAAGGACACGAACATCCAGAGTAAGGGAGAGGAGTCATGGCTCATCAAGAGCAGCCAATTGTTTGTGAGCATGCGCTGACCTATTGGCCGGAAGGGCGAGTTCAGGAAGTCTTGCTTGATACAGACGAGTGGTATGTCTGGCTCGCTACTGCTTCAACGTTCACGTTTTTTGGGAGCGCTGGTACTTTTACAGCGCGGAAAGAGCGCGCGGGTAATAGGCGCGGCGGCTGGTATTGGAAAGCCTACCGCAAGCGGAATGGCAAACTGCTCTCGGCTTACCTGGGGAAATCGGAATCCTTGACGTTTGAGCGCCTGCACGAAACCGCCGTACGCCTGAACACCGCAAGCGACCACAAAGCAGATCAGAGAAGGCATCGTGACGATTTCACGGATTCGTTCGCCGCTCCCATGGAAGAGGTGTTGGAGAAACAGGTTGCCAGTCCGAGGCCCATGCAATTTTCCCATCTCCCAACGCAGTTGACCTCGTTGGTTGGGCGCGAACAGGAGACGGCGCGCATATGCGCGCAGCTTCGCCATTCCGAGGTGCGGTTGCTGACGCTGGTTGGCCCTGGAGGAGTGGGTAAAACACGCCTCGCCCTTGCTGTCGCAACAGAATTGGCCAACAAGTACCCCGGTGGGGTCGTTTTTGTGTCGCTCGCCCTTCTTCGTGACCCTTATCTGGTCGTCGACACCATTGCTCACTCGCTCGGGTTACCTGAGCGCTTGTTTGAACAGGTGCAGCAGTTCTTAGACCATCGACGCCTGCTGTTGATTTTGGATAACTTTGAACAGGTGCTCAGCGCGGCTGGAGAGATCGAGCGCCTGCTGCTGACCTGCCCAGAGGTAAAAGTGGTTGTGACCAGCCGTGCAGCGCTTCACATTCAGGGGGAATATGAATTTCCCGTCTCTCCTCTTTCCCTCCCGGATCTGCGTACGCTCTCCCACTTTCCAGCAGATGAGCTCCTGAAGCGTTACCTCTCACTTGCGCTCTTTGTCCAGCGCGCTCAGGCCGTCCAGCCAGCGTTCCAGCTTACGTCAGAAAACGCCTCGATTCTGGCAGAGATCTGTGTGCGCCTGGATGGACTCCCTCTGGCTCTCGAACTGGCAGCCGCCCGTCTCAAACTGCTCTCGCCCCAGGCGCTGCTCGCTCGACTCTCGCTCTCGCTCCTTGCCGATGGAGCGCGCACGCTCCCTGCAAGGCACCAAACGCTGCGCAACACCTTGAAGTGGAGTTATGATCTGCTAGCGGCTGACGACCAGTGCGTGTTCAGGTGCATGTCGGCCTTTGCCGGAGGCTGCACCTTGGAGGCGCTTGAAGCTGTCTGTGGTGCTCTGGAAGACCGCCAGCACGTCGATGTTTTCAAAAGCGTCTCGTCGCTGCTTGAGATGAGCCTGATCACTCAGGCAAAGCAGCAGGGCGAGGAAGCACGCTGGGAAATGCTGGAGACGGTGCGCGAGTACGCGCTTGAGTGCCTGCGCGAACACGAGGAAATAGAGAGCGCAAGGCGCGCCCATGCGCTGTATTATCTGGCTGTGAGCGAGGACCTCACGCCTGGTTCAGGCAGAGAGGGAGCGCAACGCCGCTGGCTCAGGCGACTGACGGAAGAGCAGGACAACGTACGGGCCGCACTCGCTTTTCTCATTCAACACAAGGAAGGAGAGCTTGCCGTCCAATTGAGCGGCGCGTTGTGGAGGTATTGGGTGAATCGCGGGTACTTTCGCGAGGGAAGCGGCTGGCTGGAGGCATCCCTCGCGCTCCCACACACGCAGGAGCCAACACCGGGGAGGGCCAGGGCGTTATGCGGCGCGGGCGACCTTGCCAAGCGCCAGGGCAACTATGAAGCTGCTCTCGCGTTCCTGCAAGAAAGCATCTCCGGCTATCAGGCAGTAGGCGACAGGGATGGATTGGCCGAAGCCCTGCTGCATCTTGGACTCTCTCTCGCCTTGTCCCGACGATTTGCAGAAGCGCGCAGCTTGATTGAACAGAGCATGGCGCTCAGCCGAGAGGCGCAGAATACACGGCTCCTTGGGCATGCCCTGGATAGTCTGGCGCGCATGGCCTGGAAACAGGGGGATATCGAAGCGGTGCGCCAGCTTTCGGAGGAAAGCTTTCAGATCGGGTCACAGCAAGATGAGATCCGAGCGCAAGTCAGCCCACGCAAGCTGCTGGCCTCTGTTGCGCTCATTCGAGGAGATTACCCGCGCGCCGCGAAGCTTGCTCAGGAACTGCTCGCCATTTCACAGGAGGTCGGCGACCGGGAGTCGGAGTTCAGCGCGCTCTACACGTTGGGAACGGTCGCCTTGCGCCAGGGTGACCTCCAGCAAGCGACAAGACTCTCCGACAGGTGTCTGGACCTTGCCGATGAAATTGGGAGCAGCCGGGATAGCAGTATGGCACTGGCCCGGTTGGGGGAGGTCGCGTATGAGCAGGAGGACTATGTGCTGGCTGAGCGGCGTTACCGAGAGAGCTTGTTGCACGCGGGGACCTTCGATGACGAAGAGGTGGTCGGTGTGGCGCTCCTGGGGATGGCGCGGATCGCGAGAGCAGAACGGCGCTACTGGCGAGCAACGCATGTGTTAGGAGCGGCTGAGAAGCGCATCAACCCCAGCATTTACCTCGATGCGCAGGCACGCGTCGCCTATGAACGTGAGACGGCTAGCCTGCAAACCATTCTTGGGAAAGCATCGTTCGCGCGGGCGCACGAAGCGGGAGGCGAGATGAGGCCGGAACAGGTCCTCGCCGTACCGGAACCTGATTCTGCTCCTGTTCTTCCACACTCATCTCTCTACCCTGATGGGCTCACGCGGCGAGAAGTGGAAGTGCTGATGCTTGTGGCCGCCGGACTGACGGATATCCAGGTAGCGGAAAAACTGATTCTCAGCCCGCGTACCGTGCAAGGGCATCTGCGCTCCATCTACACGAAGATTGCGGTCCATTCGAGAGCCGCCGCCACCCGTTACGCCCTCGAACAGAAGCTGATCTAAACGCTTCGACCTCCCTCACGCAGCTTCTTCTCCACAAAAGAAAGGTAATCCCAACACGTAATCTTGCCGATGTCCTCCGCAGGTGGTATCACGTATGCTTTGCGTAGGAGTTCACCTGGCTCCAGAATGTATTCACAAAGGCAAGGAGTCTTATCATGTCAACAGAAAACAAAGAGGTGGTACGTCGGATTTTTGAAGACCTGTTCGACCGGGGAGATGTGGAGAAAGCGGACGAGCTCGTCGCCTCAGACCTCGTCGAGCATAGTGCTCACCCATCGGGGGCGAGCGGCCCCGGGTCTATCACGCAGATCGTCGCCTGGTGCCATCGCACCCTCCTAGATGTCCACTTTACCATCGAGGATATGGTCGCCGAGGGCGACTACGTCGCGGCCCGCGTGACGCTGAGGGGAACGCACCAGGGCGAAATGATGGGTCTGGCGCCGACCGGGAAACGCCTGTCGCAGGCACAGATGCACCTGTGCCGTATCATCTCGGGAAAAATGGTCGAACATTGGGAAGTCACCGACGGGCTGGGCATGATGCAGCAGCTTGGCGTGATCCCGTCCCATTCATAAATCTCCCATCAATGGGGAGCGGTCGAGAAGCCATGATGGTGAAAAGCTTCCGTGCCGCGTCGGAAAGAAAGGACAAGATGGCATGTCAACAGAACACAATATGCGCATTGCGCGCCGCATTGCCGAGGAGTTGTTCAACCAGGGCAATTTGCAGAGTGCTGATGAATTGATCGCACCGGATGCCGTTGATCACAACGAGCCGCCGGGGACGGATTGCCGCGAGCATTTTAAGCGGGTGGCAACGATGCTGCGCAACGCCTTCCCCGACCTGCTCATGCAGATTGAACACAGCGTGGCCGAGGAGGACCGGGTGGCGCTCCTCATTACGGTAAGTGGGACACATACGGGGCCCGGCGCGGCTTTCGGCATTGCTCCCACTGGGAAACCCTTCCGGATACAGCAGATGCGCTTTGCGCGCTTCGCGAATGGACAGATGACGGAGAGCTGGGCGGTGATCGATATGCTGGCCTGGATGCGACAGCTTGGAGCGGCCCCCAACCCTGGAACCAACACCAACGAGGCGGCGTTTCAAGGACACTAATGTCTCCAAACCATCGGAGTGGCTGGATAAAATTGATAAGTTTATTTGGCCATTCCGATGGACATGTTCTCCTCACAAAAGGGATGTCATTGATGAATTGCGAACTTCAAATCGGAGTGGCTGGATACGTTTATCAACTGATCTGTCATTCTGTCAGTCTGATGGAAATCCCCGCACTTCAATGGAAAGTCAGCACACTCTGACGGAAAGCCAGTATTCTCTCTGATGGGAAGGCAAAGCTCCTCCGATGGAAAATTACTCCTCACAGAAGGAGAAAACAACATCTCATCTCCCTCTTTGCTTGAAAGGGATACGACATGGCAAGAAAAACGTGTCGCCCCGCTGCGACAGTAGAACAGGTGCTCACTCCCTTGTGTACGCAATGCAACCTCTGTGGTCAACCGATGCGAATCGCTTACCGAACTCGGCGGACCATTACGACCCTGCAGGGGCCCTGCCGTCTGACGCTGCGTGTGCGCCGGTGTCGCAACCCGCAGTGCCCACACTATCAGTGCGTGTATCGACCTGAAGAAGAGGGAAGATGGGCTTTACCGCACGGCGAGTTTGGCTTGGACGTGATTGCTCTGGTTGGGTCTCTCCGCTATGTTTCCCATCGGAGCATGCCGGAAATCCACCAGGAGCTTCGTGATCGAGGGGTTTCCATCGCCGAACGAACCGTCACCCATTTGCTCCAGCGGTATGAGGAGTTGGTTGCGCTTCATCTGGCAGACCAGTGCCGATTACGTGAGCGCTTGCAAGAGCAGGGGCAGATCGTGCTTGCCATCGACGGCTTGCAACCAAATGTTGGGCATGAGGTCCTGTGGGTGCTGCGTGATTGCCTCTCTGGGGAAGTGCTCCTGGCTCGCAGTTTGCTCAGCGCTTGTGAAGCGGAACTGACGAATCTCCTTCGTGAGGTTCAGCAAAGCGTTGATGTTCCCATTCGCGGCGTGATCTCGGATGGGCAACACTCCATCCGCAATGCCGTTCAGACCGCCTTGCCAGATGTTCCGCATCAGTTATGCCACTTCCATTATTTGCGGGAAGCGGCCAAACCCGTGTATGAAGCGGATCGTCACGCCAAGAAGGAATTGAAAAAGCATCTGCGTGGAGTACGCCCCATTGAGCGTGCCGTCCAGTCCCGCGCTGATGCAGAGGCAGAAGCCATCCGTGGCTATTGCCTGGCTGTCCGCAGTGCTTTAACCGATGATGGCAAACCGCCGTTAGAGGCGCCTGGTCTCAAGCTCCGCGCCCGTATTTCCGCCGTTGCTGCCTCACTCACTCGCGTCTCCGAAAAAAGGGGGCTTGCCGCGTGAGTTAGAACGCATGCGTGCGTTCTTGACCAAAGGACTCACCGAGACCGATCCCCTGTGGGCCGATGTCGAGCAAGGATATGCCTGGGTCCATCGGGCTGCGCGTCTGCTCTCCAATGACCAGAAGCAGGAAGCCTCAGAGGTGCGTCAGGCGTATGAGGACCTTCTGGCTGAGATGGAGCAAGCGCCAGCCTCCTCTGAATCGCTGGCCGGCATGCTCTCGACGTTTCGCAAAGTTACTATCAGCTATTGGCCTGGCCTCTTTCACTGCTACGATGTGGCTGATCTCCCACGCACGAACAACGAGTTAGAGCAGTATTTTGGTTCAGCACGCTACCATGAACGGCGCGCCACTGGACAAAAACAGATGTCACCAGCGGTAGTGGTTCGTGGATCTGTGCGAATTGTTGCCTCGGTTGCTTCCCGTCTGTATCCCTTTGCTGGGCCTGAACTGTGCCCACCAGATCTTCTTCGATGGCGTGCTTTACGGAACGAGCTGAATCAGCGGCAAGAAGCGCGGCGTCTGCAACATCGTTTCCGCAGGTCTCCTGAAAGCTATCTTACGGCCCTTGAAGAGAAGCTCAGCAAAGAAAGATTGCCGCCGTAGAAAAAAAGAACCGCACACGCATATCATTTCGTTTTTCTGCGAAAGGATATCGTCTAATCACGGAAAATTATTTCGACAAACAACAATGCATCGAAAGATGTTATAGTGTAGCAAGCTTATTGTTCGGCAGAGGTGGTAATAAGAGGAAAAAGGGCATCGCAATGCCGTTGATATTCACAGAAAGAGAGCCACGCATCATGGCAACTCCAACTATCAAAACCACTGACCAGGCGCTTCAGACCACGCTATCTTTGTTACAGGATATCTTAGGCTCCTCTCCCCAGCCTAACTTTGCTGTACGCTTATGGGATGGGACAGTATGGAGACCTGAACCAGCAGTGGGTGAAGCAGCCCGCGTCACCATTGTATTGCAACATCCAGGGGCGCTGCGCAAGATGCTGCTGCCGCCCAATGAACTGACGTTGGGTGAGGCCTATATCTACAATGACTTCGATATTGAAGGGGATATCGAAGCAGTCTTCTCCATCGGAGATCCATTGCTTGATGGGCGCTGGGGAAAGGTAGAACAGTTGCGCTATGGAAAACGCCTGCTGAGCCTGCCGAATACAGGCCAGCCGCGAACGAGTGACTCGGCGGCGAAAATGCATGGCGTGCGCCACTCCAAAGAGCGCGATCGCCTGGCCGTGACCTATCACTATAACCGCTCCAATGATTTCTATAAATTGTGGTTGGATGGGCGCATGGTTTATTCCTGTGCCTATTTCGCGACGCCTGGTGACGACCTTGACATGGCACAGGAACGGAAACTGGAGTATCTCTGTCGCAAACTGCGCCTGCATCCTGGTGAGCGGCTGCTGGATATCGGCTGTGGCTGGGGTGGACTGGTTCTCTATGCCGCACAGCATTATGGGGTAGATGCCTACGGCATAACGCTGAGCGAGCCACAGGCGGAGCTTGCGCAACAGCGCATCCAGCAAGCCGGACTGACAGAACGCTGCCGCGTGGAGGTCCGTGATTACCGGGATGTCAACCAGCCCAATTCCTTCGATAAAATTGTCAGCGTGGGTATGTTTGAACACGTGGGAGAAGCGCTCTTGCCCACCTATTTCAAGCAGGCCTGGCAGGTCTTGCGTCCCGGCGGCGTCTTCCTCAATCATGGAATTGCCAGTAATTCGTCCATCCCTACCCCATGGAAATCCAGTTTTGCGCTCCATTACGTGTTCCCTGATGGAGAACTGGTACCCATCAACGCGACCCTACGAGCAGCCGAGTCAAGCGGATTCGAAGTGCGGGATGTGGAAAACCTGCGCGAGCATTATACCCTCACGCTGCGCCACTGGGTGCGCCGCCTCGAAGAACACGCCGACGAGGCACGCAATCTGACCAGCGAGGTCGCGTATCGCATCTGGCGCTTGTATATGTCGGGAGCGGCGCATGGATTCCAGACTGGCCGCAATAACCTCTACCAGACGTTACTCGCGAAACCCGATCGGGGCGAAAGTGGTTTGCCATTGACACGGGCCGATTGGTATAGAGTATAGCAATGCGCTTCCTCTTGACTCCTTCGAAGGAATCATTCTATACTCATCATTATAAAGACTCACAGGTCAAAGCATTGCCATGAGGTACTGCCTGCTGGCAACAACGGCCTCTCTTTAGTCCGAAGCAGTGGATAGCATGAAAGGAGTTCTCCAATGGCGACATGGCTTGATGAAGTGAATATGTACCGGGCGGCTGCCAACCTCCCGAATGTGTCAGAAGATACGAGCCTCAGTACAGCAGATCAAGCTCTCACCGTCTACGAGGTGCAGAGTGGCTATTTCGGCCACAACCCTCCTGACAACCAATATCTCACCGCCGCGCAGAACAGTAATCTCTATGGAAGCCCGGATCCCAACACGCCAGATACAGCGGCTGTCGATGCCTGGATGGCTGAGGTCTTTCACGGGATAGCCCTCATTGACCCGCTTCTCACCCAGGTTGGCTGGGGCAGAGCTGATAGTAACAGCATCACTCCTCCCCCGGACTCGACTATTAAGATGATCGCCGCGCTTGATGTGCTGAGTGATCGCACAGGGGATATTCTTGCCTCGCCCAGCAATCCGATCATGTGGCCCGGCATTGGCCAGAATGCCCCATCGACGACCTATGTGCCTGAGATTCCTGATGCTCGCAGTATGTTTGGCTACAGCGGTCCTCCTCCCCCCTGGAATCCTGCCGGGCAGCCGATCTTTCTTCAACTTGGTAATGGGAATGTGGCAAATCCAAATGTTCCGACCCAGAGCGGTGTGACGTACTATGGGCTGCTTCAAGGGATTTTAGAAATTCCTCCAGGAGGCAGCAGCCCCAATCCAATTACACCGGTGAATGTCATCGAGATCGATGAGACCAACTATAGCTATCCTGCGGACAATACCTTACAGACGACCGCGCGGAACATCCTGGCAGCGCGAGGAGCCGTGGTCTTGCTCCCACAACAGCCATTAACAGCAGGAGGCTATACGGCGGTCATCCTGGTGAACGGGTCCCTCTATACGTGGTCATTTACGGTCGGCACCAACCAATCCACCCCAGTTTGCCTCGGTTTTGTGGCCTCGAATGTTCTTCAAGGAACCAATATGATGTATGGACAGCCCACGTTCACCCAGGGACAGCCTTTTCAAGGGACATATAGTGCTGCTGGTGGCAGCGGTGGCCCCTACACTTTCACCGGGGATCAAGTGCCAGATGGCCTGACTCTCACGCCCTATGGTGGGCATCTCCTCACCATCAGCGGTACGGCTCCCCAAACGGGTCCAATTGGAGAAGGTTGGACATACCTGCTCACCGTCACTGACAACAGCCAGCAATCGACTCAATTCCCTCTGTCAGTGGGATTTTCAGGGTAACGTTCTCCTGTGTTGACAGAACCATTTTGAAGGAGAGTGAGACTGAGAGGTTGGGGATAAAGATCATATCGATCCCCTTCCTCTTTTACACGCCGCCGCTGTCCCAGGTAGGAGCACGCCAGTAACGACGATGAGCAAGATCATCTCCCGGCTGATTGGCAGTGCTGGCAACCAGCCCGGCATGATCTAGATGCTGCAACGCTTGTAGCAGTGCGCGGGGGCGCAGTTGATTTGGAGGGAGCTGCCACGGTCGCAGGAGCTCTTGCACATCTGCCAGCATGATGCCATTATAGTCAGGCAGCACCGACAGGAGTAGATTGGCTAGCTGCTGCTGGTTTCTACGCTGAGCGATCTGCTCTGGCGTCTCGAGGCGCTCGAGTGGCGGGGATATCGGGGAGGAAAAGTATAACTCGAAGCGGCAGATGGGCGCTCCTTGCTTCATACAGGAGCGTTCAATTACCTGCACTCTCTCCCCATAGCGTTCTGCAGAACCTTCGATAGCGCCCCACAATACCGCGCAGAGTTTGCGAGGGCTGTCATAGATGAGGGCCACCTCGTGCGGGTCGGTAGAAACGGGTTCATACGTGAAGAGTGGAGGGGTGAGTCCTCCGGGGACACGACGCATCTGGGCATGGGCATCGCGCATTGTCAGCAAAAGATCGCACCCACTATGTACCTGTGTGAGTAGATAGGCACACAGGTGGCTCGTCAATCCATTAATGATGAAATAGCGACCATATTCCCATAACAGTGTATCGACGGGAGTGTGTGTGAGTTTATGAGCAGCATCCACACCGGTGAGCAGGGTCGCATCATCGTAGACACGGCTGGCAAGGGGTGAACTTGCCGCCGTTTCTCCTAGAGTAGTCCGGTACTGATCGAGAAGCTCGTCGCCAAAACGATCGTGTAAATATTTCTCCCACGTCACAAAGATCAGGCCATGCATATCGGTATCCTTCCATTAGACACGACAAACGGTAACAGGTTCTTGAGGCAGAGAGGTAGTTTCAGGATAAGCGCGTTCATGCGCAAGATCCGTAGACCAGTCTCCGCCCTGTATCTCCACACGCTGCACAGACAGCGCCACTATCCGCTCGGCTCCAGCACAGCTTTGGGCAAGTTTTGCCGGCAGTTCTCTTAACTCTAATACACGCGCTAAACCAGAAATACAGAGAGCCAGTTGAGCTGCATAATCGGGGACAACGATGGCGGCCTGCCCGGTTTCCAGGATATTGCCTAGCGCCTCGAATGCCCCATTGCCAGCGAAGTCGGGCAACAGTATAGTCCCGCCAGGAGAATAAGTGTTAGGAGATAACGTCACCAGAAAACCAGGGGCTCCACCGCGATGGTTGACGGCGCATTGACCATAGCAGTCTACTGTACACAGGAAGCATAGGAGCTGTTGAGCGATAAACGCTCGCATCGGTTCAGATAGATAATTCTGACTACGACCCACCAGTTGCCGAAGTTGTGGTATCTCTTCAGCCAGGCTACCAGCAGGTACAGTCAGGCCAGGAATACGCGTTTTTATGTACCTGGGACAATGGAAAAAAACCTGGCGCACATGCAGGCGCAGCAGGCGCATGTGCCTGCGATAACCTAAGAGACGATACAGGACCGGCGGGGTATACGGAAGTAGTTGAGCTTCCGCATGTACGCAAAGTCGCTCACGTGTCGCATGACAGATGAAGAAGAGGCCAAGCCTTGCAGCCTGGCGAGGATCCGAGAATCGATGCAATCCTTGAAAAATTGGGGAGTTGTCTGCCCACCTGTCTAGCTGTAGCAGACAGGTATACATATCTGGCGCATACACAAATCCCGGCTTTCCTATTGCAAGCAGTCCGCTTACTTCATTTTGTGGTCCTAGCCCGGCCAGCACACAGAATGATCGTTCGACGATAAAGGCTTGTGCCTGCTCTGTTAAAAACGAGGTTTTTTTACGATCAAAAGCCATCCCACTGGCATGGGTACCCCAGCGAGTTCGGGCCAAATGTTGACCAAAGGGTAGTTCTTGTCCGTCCATCCTACCAACATCCTCTCTACATAGCTAGTGTGGGTATTTCCTGACACGACCAGACACTAGCACCACCAGGCTCTAAAGTTTTCAACTGTAGGTATTCTCAACACCACCTGACACCACCAGGCTCCAATGTTTGTAAGTGAGGGTATTTCCCTACCACCACATAATTCCACCAGGCGACAACAGTATAGCATAACATAGAAATATTCCGACCTATATATCAAGCAAAAGAGGTACTTTTTGGGGGTACTTTTCCGTCTCATTTATCCCGGGATTCAGTTCAGACCATATATTGAACGAACCTTGAGACTTTCTTGACAAGCGATTGATATACTTTTTCTAAGACAAGGTTCAATGGTGAAGAAGAGTCCTTGACAGGGTGAACCGTCAACCATTGTCATGCTGAGCGCAGCGAAGCATCTCTGTGCCCGGCGAGACAGATACTTCGCGGAGTTTACCCTTGAGCGTAGCGAAGGGCTCAGCATGACAGAGCTGGACCTTTCTAATGCTGAGAAACTATCAAGTTCATTTGAACCTGGCCTAAAGAGATACGCCTATAGAAGGCTTGAAAGGAAAGGGAGCGCTTGTGAAACAGGATCATACAGGCATTGCCCAACGATTGGGGCGAGTATCAATGGCTGTCCTCTGCTGTCTACTCGCAGCGACGATTTTAGCAGCTTGTGGGAATACGACGCCAACTAATGAGAGTGGCATACACAAAATCAAACATATCATCATCATTATGCAAGAAAATCGCTCGTTCGATTCCTATTTCGGGACCTATCCTGGGGCGGATGGTATTCCGATGGCAAACGGCGTTCCGACTGTGTGTGTCAACGACACGCTGACGGGCCAGTGCGTGAAACCCTATCATGATACGCAAGACCTGAATCATGGAGGGCCGCATGGAGCAGCAAACGCGGCCGCCGACATAGATAATGGGAAGATGGATGGCTTCATTGCGCAGGCCGAAAAAGGAAAGGGAAGCTGCACCAACCCGGATAATCCAGCATGCAGTGGGAATGGGCAGACCGATGTCATGGGGTATCATGATTATCATGAAATTCCTAACTACTGGGCCTATGCCAAAAACTTTGTGTTGCAAGACCATATGTTTGAGCCTGATGCTTCCTGGAGCCTTCCAGCACATCTCTTCATGGTTTCAGCCTGGTCGGCCACGTGCAGCAAAAAGGGAGACCCACAGAGTTGTGTGAACAATATAACAGGTCCTGTTAGCCTGCAAAACGCCGATAATTACAACGCGGATTATGCCTGGACGGACCTCACCTACCTGCTGCATAAAGATAATGTGAGCTGGGCCTATTATGTGGCGCCGGGAACAGAACCGGACTGCGAGGATGATGCAGCATCGTGTACACCGGTAAAGCAGGGACCTAAGACTCCAGGTATCTGGAACCCCCTGCCAAATTTTGACACCGTCCAACAAGATGGGCAGCTTTCAAACATCCAGTCGGTGAACAATTTCTACACGGCTGCTAAAAATGGCACGCTGCCTGCCGTTGCATGGGTTACGCCAGATAGCAAGGAGAGCGAGCATCCACCTGCCTTAGTGAGTGCCGGCCAGTCCTATGTGACAGGGCTGATTAATGCCGTTATGCAGGGTCCCGATTGGAGTAGTACAGCCATCTTTCTCGCCTGGGATGACTGGGGTGGTTTCTATGACCACGTGACGCCACCGACGGTTGATGAGAATGGCTATGGTCTGCGCGTGCCTGGCCTGGTCATCAGTCCCTATGCCAAACAGGGTTATATTGACCATCAGACGCTCAGCTTTGATGCGTATCTGAAGTTCATTGAGGATGACTTTCTGAATGGGCAGCGCCTCGATCCTCAGACGGACGGGCGACCAGACCCGCGCCCGACTGTACGCGAGAATGTGTCTATCCTGGGGAATCTGACCAACGATTTTGATTTTTCGCAGACACCGAGAAGCCCGCTGGTACTTTCTACGCAGCCAACCGTTGCTTCCTACTTATCCAATTATCCCACGTGAGGAGATGGACCGATATGCACTTTTCTTAACCACCAGGTAGCCATTTCTCTCTATAAATTGATAAACGATGAATACATATAAAACATCATGGTACACTGAGGCGTGGAAGTAGGGACCCGATTTATCGCGTCCAAATACCAGGGGGAGAAATGTGCGAACATTAGAAATATTGATCGAGCAAAATGCGCCCGGCCATGCGCGCCCAATGGAAGTAGCCGCGCATGCGCCTGTTTCCGCGCTTGTGCCGGCGATTGTTGATGAACTGCAGTTGCCCCGCACCGATCTCCTGGGGAATCCGCTGGTCTATGTGCTGCAATACGCTCCGACCGGCGCGGTTCTGCCCGGTGATAAAAGCCTGGCTGCTGCGGGGATCGACTCTGGCGCGAAGCTGTCGCTAGCTTCCTATGCGCTTGATGGATCGGTAGCTACCCTGATGCAGAACAGCCAGGGATCTCGTCAAATCTCATTCTATACTTCACAGACATTGGCTGACTCCGACGCTTTTCCCGCGCTGGATATGCATACCTCCGGGTTGATACCCATTGTGCAGCGTAAAAATAAGGGGCGATGGTCCAGGCGCGCTTTCCTGCTGCTGGGAGGAGCAGTTCTGGGCGCGGGAACAGCCGGCCTGGGATATGCCGCCTATCGTTCACTCATTATAAGCGCAGGTAAGACGCAATCGTATAAGGTAATGCCTACGCCGCTTAACACACCCGCGCGCGGCCAATCCACTGCTGCGCCATTCAAGCCGCCCACTTCTGCCAGGGCCGGTCTGGTCTTCATGCAGCACCAGCAAGCTGTGCGCGCCATTGCCTGGTCGCCGGATGGCAAAATGTTAGCCAGTGGCGCAAACGATAAGCTGCTGCTGACCTGGGATTTAAATGGCGTGGTGCATACGCAAGCGCAGCAGCCCGCGACGGTGCATGCAGTTACCTGGTCTCCCGACGATCAATGGCTGGCTGTTGCGACCTCCAATCATATAGCCATCCTTAATGCGTTGAGCGGCGCGATACAGGCGCAATCGACGCATGCTCATAGCAAAACGGTAACGACGCTGGCCTGGTCGCCGCAGCAGCCATTGCGCCTGTTATCCGGCTCTGAAGACATGCGAGCCATCGTCTGGGATATGCCAGCTTTTGCGCCGCAGACCATCTTTACAAAGCATACAGCCGCTATTTTGTCCGCCACGTGGGCCTCGGATAATCGAACAATAGCCACCTCTTCACAGGGAGGCGTGACACGAGTCTGGAATGCCGATAGCGGGCAGGAGGTGCATGGTTACTATCTCGACGCGCAGGCGCCGGTGCGCGCGCTGGCCTTCGCGCCCACCGGCAGCCTGCTTGCCGTTGGCGGCGATGATGGTCTTGTGCGCCTCTGGAGTGGGTTAGCCTGCCAGCAAGAGCAGCAGAGCGACTTTGGAAACCGGTGCGTGGATGCGCCGCAGCGTTTGCACGCGCATGAAGGCATAGTGCGTACGCTTGCCTGGTCACCTGATGGGCATTTGCTGGCGACGGGCGGCGATGATGGCACGCTGGCGGTCTGGTATCCCGCGCAAAGTCAAGCGCCGCTATTGCGAGTGCGCCAGGATGCGCCGGTGCTGGCACTGGCCTGGTCGCCGGGCGGAAAACAGGTGGCGACCGCTTCGGGCAACAATGTCACATTGTGGGGTCTGTACTGATTTTCCTCTGTAGGGGCCAGATTCATCGCGCCCATAAGCTGGACATCATTGCCTACAGGCGGAAGCCTCTTTTCGTCACCTGACGTGGCTGCTAGTGTTGCCTATATTGGTTCGTTGGATGGCATGCTCTCGGCTTACAATGCCTGTGGCTGTGGTCAGGTGACTTGCGCGTGTTCCTTCCTTTTTAGCCGTTCTATTGCTCCTGTTTGACTGCTGCTTTATAGCACCAAAGCCTCCTCGCTTCATCTTAGTGGTGCATCCACTAAATTACCGAACGTTAGCTGGGAGAGCAATCCCAGAGGAACGACGCAGGCGGTGCCGCCGCCTGCGTCCCCAGACGAAAGGATGACGATGAGCATTCCAGTAGGCGGTGGCTTTGGCAACAGCATC
>DATGGW010000213.1:0-2167 GCA_035308345.1 Ktedonobacteraceae bacterium
CTGCCGTACTGAGCTGTCCCTCCAGGATGCGATTCAACACCAGCACGCGCTTCTGTTCCTGCGTGTTCAATGTGACTGTCTCCTGCATGGTGACATTTTCACTGAACACTTAGCTTATGACAATATCACTGAACGCTAACATACCAAAATGTTTCTTGTTGCTATACTGGAGGTTACACGCTAGAATAATATGGTTGTAGAAGAGACTATACAGGAATACCAATAGGAAGAAAGAGTAACTTGTGCGGATATGCTCTCCTCAAACGTTGTTTTGATTAGCCAAGATGTCCCATTCGTTTGCGTCTGGCGGCGGCATCGGAGTAGAATAACGTGAGTCCATGCAGCTCAATTTGATTGTTACCCGGTGCGTATGGAGGAATGTATGGTTGATCTGAAGCAAACGCTGAGTCGCTTTTTGACGATCCCCGGAGTGAGGCTGGCTGTGCTGGTGGGGCGTGATGGTTTAATGATTGAGGGGCTCACCCGCGACGGCAAAGAGGATATGGAGGCGGTGGGCGCCATGATGACGTCTGGCCTTAATACGGCGGAGGCGCTGGGCCAGGAGATCGCGCGCGGCAATGTGGTCGGGGTCTTAAATGAATATGAGCATGGACTGGTAAGCGTTGATCCGATGGGAGATTTCGCGCTGATGGTCACGTTGTTTGATAGTGCAGCCAGCATCGGCCGAGTGCGGCACCTGGTGAAAACCAGCCGCGGCGAAATTCTTGAGGCGCTTGATATTACCTAGCGACGAATTTGTACAACGTAATGGCATGTTAACCAGGATTGGAAGTACACTGAGGGCGGCGCGTACATGGAACAATTGACTAACCTTATCATCTCCGATCATGAGCTTGCTCTTATTACTAATGTCCTTTTTAAACTTATGAATGATACCAGCGCTTCCTCTGTCATGTTGCTTGATAAGAGCGGTCAGGTGGTGACGATGCAGGGAAGCGGAGCGAAACGCAACGCTACTTCACTGGGCGCATTGCTGGCGGGCGCATTTTCCTCCTCGCGCCATGTCGCCGAATTGCTTGGCGAAAAGGACTTCCGCACCATCTTCCAACAGGGCGTGCATGAAAATATTTATACAACCATGATCGAGGATCAATGGCTGCTGGTCATTGTTTTCGACAAACTGACCCATATCGGACTGGTCAAAGTGCTTTCAAAGAAGGCTTCAGATGAATTGAGCCGCACCCTGGAGCGAGTGCGAGCCGATACGACGCGCCAGAAATCTTCGGTGCTCAATATCCAGTTCCGCTCCTCCGTTGAAGACACCATTGATCTGCTTTTCCGCGATTAGGGGAATCTGCCACATGGCGCTCATAAATATAGCCACTCACGAGATCCACTGCAAGATCGTTTACTACGGCATTGGGTATTGCGGTAAAACCACCAATTTGCAGTATGTGTTCAAGAGCATCAACCCGTCGGTGCGCGGGGAGATGCTCAGTATTGCCACAGAAACCGAACGCACACTCTTTTTCGATTTCCTGCCGCTCGACCTGGGCACGGTCTACGGATTTCGCACGCGCTTCCATCTCTATACGGTGCCCGGACAGATTCTGTATGAGCGCACGCGCCTGGCTGTTCTGAATGGTGCGGATGGCATTGTCTTTGTGGTGGACTCGCAGGCCGAGAAATTTGAAGAGAATGTGCAGAGCATCACCGAACTGGAAATGAACCTGCGCCGCCTGAACAAAGACCTGGTAAACTTCCCGTTCGTGATGCAATGGAACAAACGCGATATGCCGTCGGCTCTGCCGGTTCAGGTGCTCGAACGTTACCTGAACCGCCGCCGCGTACCCAGTTTCGAGGCTGTTGCTTCCAGTGGCACGGGCGTGTATGCTACCTTGCGCTCCATAAGCAAGCGCGTCATGGCCCAGTTGTAGCGCGGCTTAGGGGCTGGCAGGAGTCAGTAAGAGCAAGACATGGATATCTACGGCCTCGACTTTACCTCCTCGCCCTCGCGGCGCAAACCGATCACCTGCGCTTGCTGCGAAATGCACGATGCCGTCCTGCGGGTCAAATCCTGCCTCAAGATGCCCACTTTCGTTGAATTTGAAGCGTTTCTGCGCGTCGATGGCCCCTGGCTTGCAGCTCTCGACTTTCCCTTTGGTCAACCGCGCAAATTGATTACCAATCTGGGCTGGCCTCAAAG
>DATGGW010000214.1:0-2799 GCA_035308345.1 Ktedonobacteraceae bacterium
ATCAATTCCTGTGGGTCTGGTTCCCGCCGCTGGATATTCAGCATACTGTATCGGATGTTCTCAAAATCGATGAATAGAGCAATTTCTTCAGGCATATTCTTCTCCTCTCATAGGGAGAAACCGCGCAGCCAGGATGTATGAATTGTTCAGGTACATGAAATCAATCGAAGCATCTCTTTGGCTGAAAATGGCCAATTGGCTTCACCTGCTTTCCTATTAGCTATGAGCATATCATACTTTCCCTGGAAAGTCGAGTACTCTGCGCTTTACTTTCTGTTTCTGCTATGATATAGTCTTCTTAGATGCATGCTTAAAGAGCTTTGTAGGGGCCCGGTTTATCGCCCCCGCGAGGTACAATGGAATTAACGACTACGTCAATCATCCTCGACAACAAGACCGATAACACGCTTTGTCCCGTTGCCCGTACTGCCAGGATCATTAGCGGCAAGTGGACGCTGCTTATTATCCGTGATCTGGCCTCCGGCGTCAAACGCTTTAATCAATTGGAACGCTCTCTGCACGGCATCAGCCCCAAAACTCTTTCAGAACGCCTGCGTACCCTGGAAGAGCAAGGCATCATCCTCCGCCAGACCTTTGCCGAAGTCCCTCCTCGCGTCGAATATACCTTGACCGCCAAGGGCTGCGACCTTATCGACGTTGTCGAATGCATGCGCTGCTATGGCAAGCAGTGGTTATGCGAGGCCCACGATCTGTAGGAACGCGATTTATCGCGTCCTCTTAACCCGTAAATAAAAACCGGGGGTATACCCCGGTCCTTCTGTTCATTCGCGCCGTGACGCCATATTAATAGATCGCGCCAACCAGCTCGCGCCTATGCTCAGCCAGGAAGCGATGAAGGGTTCCCTCAACTTCTGCTGTAACATGCTGCTTGCGCTCATCGACTTCACCGTCTGACCGGCATACCAGTTCGTACAGACCGGCAATATCGTAGCGCATTTGAACTTGCAGATATCCTTCGCTGTTGAAACCCTCGACAAAGAGACCATCCTCTTCTTCGTGAATTGCGATGCTTTTCACTCCAACTTGATCGAGCACCTGACCAACAGCGCACAGGATGCTTGCGTAACTGAACGTTGGCTGTATTGCCCGCATTGTTCCCTCCCATAAGGCATGGAAATAGACAACCATTGTACTATAATGAGACTGCACTGTCGCTAGACCTACAACACGGCACAGGTTAAAAGTGTGTTGCTGCACTCTACCACTCAAACAGTTTACCACATCGTCAGCCTAAACGTCAAGGTCAGCGCTTCCCGTTGATCATTCCCGCAGAGCTTGTCCAGGCGCCATTTGCATGCACCACCGGCGTCGGCCCTGTCTGCCCCCGGCCCGGCGCATTCAGAATCTCGATGGCCTTCAACCTCCAGAAGCGCGCGCTGGCCGGTCGTTTCAGCACCAGGTACCCGGCAAGTTCCTCGTCTGTTATATGCGGATTATTCCTCAGCGCCTCAATTGTCATCTGCAGCTTGTCGGGATTCCCCTCGCCGGGCATGCTCACCACCGGCGCGTCTATGCTTTGCTCGCTCACATTATTCACCGTTTCTCGCCCAATCGCTATGATCTGCCCCGTGATTGGCCGATTCGCATCGCCGGTCTCTGTTTCTACAGGAGCCTGATTTATCTCCCCCTTTATCGCGCCCTCCATACCTTGCCCGGCGCTTGCGCGATTGGTGAGCGACAGCAGGCTGGCGGCGTTGAAACGGTTTCCACTCATCAAGGCGCGGCGCAGCGTAGCGATGGGCAGGCTGGTTTGCCTGGCAAGCTCCGTCAGAGCTGTAAGTTGATGCTCTTTTTCTTGCTTCTCTTCAGTCGCCGTCTCTGAAATCGTCTCGGCCATCATGGTATAAACGATACCCAGCAGCGGGAATGCGCTTGCCATGAACGGGAAAACGCCTGTTAACCATGGCGCCGTCGACTCGGCAGCGCTCAGCATCGTCGGACTATGGAACTGCTTCGCATATGCCCAGTTCACGATCCATGAGAACACCGTACACATCACAATCAGCAGCCAGTATTTCCACACCGCCTTGGGCGTCCGATAGCGGCGGTAGCGCTGGAAAGCCGTCCATGACAGCAGGTAAATCGTCACATCGATACTGATGGCGATGGCGTAACTCACCGTCCACCACCAGACGCTCTCTGCTCCCTGCGATGGCTCAAATGATGCGAAGAAATAGGCCACGTGCGGAATAGAAGCCGCAAGAAATACAGCAAAGGCGATCCAGAAAAAATACTTCATAATGAGGTTATCCCTCCACAATAATAAACACCCCTTGAATTATCTCTAACATTAAGAAGCATACTGAATTCCTCTAATGTTCGTCAATGCTCTTTGATTCTTTAGTACAATCGGGCTAATTTCCCTCTGCGCGCGCTTTTATCCGCCAGGGCGAAGTGAACAGTTGACAAACTTCGCGAAGTATGGCATCATACGCAAGCGTCAAGCAATGAACGTACATTGACAACTGAATAGAGAATAATTACTTCAATTTTGCCGAGGGCAGACAAGAGAGAGAAAGAGAGAGAAGACGAGAGACAGACAGAGAGAAGCGCAAGAGCTGCTGTGGAAGCCAGGCAGGCGCGCGCAAGCAGGCGAGGAGCAGGCAGGCGTGAGCCGGCGCAGGCGGAAGCGCAGGCAGACAAGCGAGAAAGAGGACGCGGTGGATGCCTCGGTGCTAAGGGCCGATGAAGGACGCGGAGACCGGCGAAACGTTCAGGGGGAGCTGCATGCGAGCGCTGAGCCCTGAGATTCCGAATGGGGCAACCCCGCCAGAGTGA
>DATGGW010000215.1:0-9156 GCA_035308345.1 Ktedonobacteraceae bacterium
AGAAAATGCGCGCCTGCAAGCTCAGCTTGAGTATGTCTGGGACTCTTCTCTTTTCTACCAGGCCAAATTCTCTTCAGCCGGCGTCGAGCGCACTGCTATTCGTGACCTGGACGATCTCCCGCTTCTCCCTTTCACAGAGAAAGACGAGATCCGGCAGAATCAACAGGAACGTCCCCCCTTTGGCAGTTATCTTGCCACCACACCGGAACGCTTGATACGCGTCCACAAAACCTCAGGCACAACCGGTCGCGCACTCTATATTGCGCTGACAGGCAATGATCGCCACGTGATGAATGAATGTGCCGCCCGTTCCTTCTGGGCTGCCGGTCTGCGTCCCAGCGATACAGTGGTGCATTGTCTGAACTATCGTCTCTGGGCAGGAGGCTATTCCGACCACGAGAACCTTGAAACGACGGGAGCCACCGTCGTCCCCTACGGCGTAGGACAGACCGCCTCACTCATCCAGACCATCCGCGAGCTTCAGATCAACGCCATAAGCGCAACTCCTTCGTATATGCTGCCACTGGCTGAAGCTGCCCGAGCTGAAGGGCTGAATCCTGGCGACCTGGGGCTGCGCAAAGGGTTCTTTGGAGCAGAACCGGGCATGAGCGAGCCCGGCGTCAGAGCACGCATGGAAGAGACCTGGGGAATGCGCGCGATGGACGCGAACTTTGGCCTGGCCGACGTCCTGAGCATCATGGGTTCAGAATGCGAGCATCGCCAGGGGCTGCACTTCCAGGCGAGCGGGATTGTCGCGGTCGAGTTGATCGACCCGGAAACGGGCACGCCTCTCGCGCTGAGCGAGGGGGCAGAAGGTGAACTGGTCTACACGCATCTCATGAAAGAGGCTCAGCCCCTGATACGCTATCGCGCCCGTGACGTGGTGCGTATCCTGGGAACGGGTCCCTGTGCGTGCGGGCGAACCACCTTTCGCTTTCGCGTGTTAGGCCGCAGCGATGATATGCTGCACGTCCGGGGCGTCAACGTCTTTCCCGGCGGCGTTGGCAATGTGTTGGCGCATCTGACAGGCCAGTTCTCCGGTGAGTTTCAGATTATCGTCGATCATCCTCCACCACATCAGTACTTGCACATCCGCGTAGAATTGACGCGGGGTTTGCTGCCTGAGCAAGTGGGAGATCTGGCACAGCAAGCCGTCCATGCGCTGCGTGAGCGACTCAGTTTTCGAGCTGAGGTAGAGCTTGTACCATATGGAGCGCTCCCGCGTACTGAGCAAAAGGCGCAGCGAGTCATCAAAACCTATACATAAGTTTAAGGAATCAACAATGACGAACGAACAATCTGTTCTTTACAAAGTCTCGCAAAAGGTCGCTCACATAACCATGAACCGGCCGGAGGCGATGAACGCCATGAGCCGGGGTATGATTACGGAACTGCGTAAGACCCTGGAACGCGCCCAGAACGACCCTGAGGCCGCGCTCATTGTCCTGGCCGGGGCAGACGCGAATTTCTGCGCCGGTGACGACCTGAAAGAGGCCGAGCAGCAGACCACCGAGGAATTCCTGGCGCTCATTATGGATCTGCAGCGTCTCACCCGTCTGCTCATGAGTGAAAAGCCAACCATCGCAGCCATGGATGGCTACGCGGTCGGAGGTGGTTTCGAACTGGCCCTGGCGTGCGATTTCCGCGTCGCCACGACGCGCGTCCGCATGGGGTGTGTCGAGACGCGCGTGGGCATGGTGATCACGGGTGGCACAAGCGTGTTGCTGCCACATCTCGTCGGGCAGGCACTGGCACGGGAGATCGTCTTCATGGCAGACGTCTTTGATGCCGCTACCGCTGAACGGATGGGACTTCTCCATCGCCTGGTCGACCCTGCATCGTTGAACTCTGAAGTGCAAACTCTAGCCGACAAGCTGCTTAGTCGTGCGCCCCTGGCCGTACGCGAAAGCAAGCGCTTGCTCAACCGTCCCCTGGAGACCGAGTTGGAGCGCGCCTTCCAGAATGAGCTTGAGGCAATCATGCGGTGTTTTAGCACTACTGACGCACATGAGGCAGCAGTGGCATTCCGCGAAAAACGTCCACCCATCTTCCGGGGAAAGTAGAGGAGGCTTCGTAACCGCCCTGGCCGCACCTTTACGAACCTAGATCATTTGTGCTATAATCGCGCAATGGAAAGCATGAGCATCTCAAAAACCACCGCGCGACGCTTTGTGCTGGGGCGACAGGGGCTGTGGCCAGGACGCCGCTGGAGCGGGAAAGACGGCACTGCACAAGCTCTGCACGCCGTTGAAGCGGTGCAAATGGACCCGCTGAATATAGTGGCGCGCAGTCACGACATCGTATTGTGGGGGCGCGTCCACGATTACCAACCCGCGCACCTCGACGAGCTCCTCTACCAGGATCGCGCGTTCTTCGACTACGGCGGCGGATTGTTCATCTACCCTATGTCCGAACTGCCATTCTGGCGCGTTCCAATGCTCCGGCGTAAGCAAAAAGGACGTTGGGGGGAATATGGAGCAGCGCATCAAACACTTCTTGATGAGGTTCGAGCCGAATTACGCGCTCGCGGCCCCCTGGGCAATCGTAATTTCACCGGACGTACCCGCGTCGACAATTATCGCGGTCGAAAAGACAGCGCGCTTGCGCTGTTCTACCTGTGGCTCACCGGCGAACTCATGATCCATCACCGCGAGGGCTTCCAACGCGTGTATGATTTCTACGAAAATATCGCGCCGCCACACCTGCGCGATGCCACGAGTGTCGAGGACGCTGAATGCTACTTTGCCAGTAAAACTACAGCATTCGCCGGTTTGATCAGTGAACGCACCTGGGGAAGTAGCTTCTCCAGTTTCATCGGGCGCCCTGTGAGCCGTGCCGAAGCGCTCCAGTGGTTAGTTAGGCTTGCGGAGCAAGGGAATGTGACACCTTTGAAAGTCGAGGGCTCAAAAGATCGCTGGTTTGCGCTCACGGGTGATATTCCGCTACTGGCAAGCATTGAGTCAGGAAACATCCCTGGCGAATGGCAGCCACTCACCACAACAACCAGGGAAGAGGTTGTTTTTCTGGCCCCGCTTGATATTGTCAGCGCCAGGGGACGAGCCAGCTGGTTATTCGACTTCGAATATATCTGGGAAGTCTACAAACCTGCTGTATTGCGACGCTGGGGCTATTATACCCTCCCTATCTTGTACGATGACTGGCTCGTGGCAAGGCTTGACCCAAAACTTGATCGTAAAACCGCAACGCTGGTAATCAACGGTTTCTGGCTTGAGGATCAGATGTTAGCTAACGATCCGAACTTCGCAGCAGCCTTTGCGCGTGGTCTCGCCCACTTCATGACTTTTCTCAATGCGCGGCGATTAGATATTTCGGTGATAGAACCACCAACGCTGCGAGCGCGCGTGCAAGAATTTTTGAAGGAAGATGTTCCACTTTAGACTCTCGCATTACTCGACCTGGCTCTTCTTTTTGCGGGAAGCATAGGCGAAGAGCAGCACAACAGGCGAGAGAATAATGCTGCTGGCCACCAACGCGGCACGGATGGAGAACACCGTCCCGATGGAGCCAACGGGCGGGCCGCCGGCAATCTGACCCAGGGCATCGATCTGACCGCGCATGGAAATGACGGTGGCTCGCACTTTTGCATCGATGTTCTGCGTGAGCCAGGCTGTATAGACCGGTTCGTTCACGGCGCGAAAAACGTTAAAGGTGAGCAGAGCAGCCAGCGCAAGGTAAAAATTCCCGGCCAGCGCAAAAATCAGCAGTCCTACGACACCAAAAACATTGATGATGAGCAGCGCTCGAATCACTAAACGCTGGTTGTTACTATCAACTCGCCGCCGCACCACTTCTGAGGCCGCCAGCGTGAGCAATGTTCCAGCCACCGAAATGATGCCGAACCATACCACAGGTTTAAGTTGCCACAGGACGGGCAAGGTAAAGTCCGCCAGGATATGCGCCGTCCAGAGACGATCAAACCCCTCGCTATACAGGCCATAGAAGAGGGCAATCAGCAGAATGGTCATCAAAACCGGGCGACCGCGAATGGCACGCAATCCAGCGCGGAATGTATCACCCAACTCTCGCCAGCTATGTCGTTCTTCTCCCTCTGCCGGGTGAAAATTGGTCTCCGGCATGAAGAGCAGCAGAAATCCGGCAATCACGACCGCAAACGCACCGCCGGTAATAATAGGCAGGTTTAGCCTGATGCTTCCAAGCACAACGCCGACTCCGGCGCCGAGCAGGTCCGCCAGTAAGCTGACTTGCGTGCCGCGCAGGAAAACCTGCCCAACTCGCTCATCTCCTACCTCTCCGGCGATCCACGCCTGTTCCGCGCCATCCATCAGCGACGCGCCAACCCCGAAAAGAACCTGCGCAGCCAGGATCACTATAAAACGTGGGAAAGAACCTTCAAGCATGAAAGCCAGGCCAAACACGAAAATGCCGCTGATTACCGATAGGCGCCGACTGTAGATATCGGCCAGCACGCCCGTCGGAATCTGGGCAATGAATGCCACCGTCTCCAGCGTGGTGCCGACCAGCACCAACTGGAGCGGGTTGAGGTGAGCGACCTCAACCATGTAAACCATATTTACAACGAAAATCGTAGAACCAGACAGCGAGATCAGCCCTGAGTAGATCAGGTAAACCGTGTAAGCGTCAAGCCTGGATCGGTGTACAAGCATAAGTTATCCTCTCCTGGACTTTTCCAGGCGCGGCGGGCGAAGTCAATGCCCTGCTCGCGATAAACAATTCGAGAAACTGTATCAGGATAACTTACTAACATCGATGCACCTCTCTTATGTGGTTGTCCCGGTTATTTAGATGGGGGCAAATTTTCAACTGAAGTATATCATATTTATATTTACGCCGCGTCAAGCCGAAATTGCTTGTCGCTATTCATCCTGTACCAGTATTCACCAATATGTTACGATTGCATCGTTATCATAAGCGTATGAAATGTGATGTTATACTGAGGAGACTATGCCAAAGTCGCGCATGCACCGCCGTCGCTGGCCGGGTGTAGCCGGATTAGTGCTGGCCCCCGTTGTCCTGCTGATTGTCCTGGTTGCGGTACATGTCATTCCACTGCCAGGTTCGGAAAAGGCGGTCATCTTTGGCGCGCCTTCCAACTACTTCCGGCAGCCATTGCAGTTGGGCAGCGACGCCTATACCAACCCGGACAGCCAGCATTCGACCGAGGTCGAGCCGGATACCTATAGCTATGGTTCAACCATCGTGACAGCATTTCAGGCTGGACGCTACGCCGATGGCGGCAGTTCAAACAACGGCTGGGCAACCTCCACTGATGGCGGACTGACCTGGAAGGCAGGATTTTTGCCGGGTACGACCGGATTCGCGGGCGGTCCCTACACTCGCGTGAGCGACCCTGCCGTAGCCTACGATGCCCTTCACCATACCTGGATGATCTCTTCCCTGGCCGAAGTTGGCAGCGGCGCGGCGCTGGCGACGCACACGGTGATCGTCAACCTCTCAACTGATGGCGGGCTGACATGGAGCAAGCCTTATAAAGTTATCGATGGCGGCAGCACTTACTATGATAAAGATTGGATTACCTGCGACGCGAATTACATCAGCCCATTCTTTGGTAATTGTTATGTCGAGTGGGATAATGACGATCTGGGCGGCTTGATCCTCATGAGTACCTCAAGAGATGGCGGGCGCACCTGGAGCAAGCCCCAGACAACTGCTGATAAGGCGGATGGCCTGGGTGGACAACCACTTGTGCAGCCAGGAGGTACAGTCATTGTGCCAATTGCCGGTTATGGGACAATGGATCTCTTCTCCTTCATTTCCATCGACGGCGGTAAGAGTTGGAGTAAAACCACGCTCATCACCAAAATAAATGGGAACGTGCTGCCATCGGCGCAGATTGACGGCGCGGGTAAAGTCTACCTGGTGTGGATTGATTGCCAGTTCGAGAAAAACTGTAACGCCACAACCGGTGGAGAAGATGCCGATTTGCTGGCGTCCGCGCCTGGGATGCAAGAAGATGACCTGGTGATGTCCACTACTACCGATGGCATTCATTGGACGCAGCCGCAGCTTATCCCGGTTGACCCGCTGGGCAGCGGGATCGACCACCTCATTCCCGGCATCGGCGTAGATAGAAGCACTGCCGGGAAAAATGCGCATCTAGCCCTGGCTTTCTATTACCACCCGGTGAGCTGCGACAGCAGTTGTCCATACTCGGTGGGCTTTGTATCATCGAGCGATGGAGGAGCGCAGTGGACGCAAAAGATTACACTTGCCGGGCCAATGGATTTGTCCTGGCTGCCCAGCGGCAGGAACAAGGTGGGCGATTACATCTCAACCTCATTCTGCAATGGGCTGGCTTTTCCCGTCTTTTCAATCGCTTTCGCGCCATCGAATGGACATCTGAATGAAGCCATGTATACTATTAGCGGCGGATTGACGGTTTAAGAGCTGCGCGTGTGCGCCCAGAACTCCAGCAAATCGCTCTTGGTTACAATGCCTTCCAGTTGATCGCCGTGCATCACAGCAACGGCGGACTGTCCTGAACTGAAGAGTGTATAGGCTTCATGCGCCAGGGCATCGGCCTGCAATTGCGGGAAAGGTGGACCTTGCAAATCGCCCACAACCATCGATGTCAATGGCTCTCCACTGGCGAGATGGCGCAGTAGAAGGTTCTCGGTCAGGCCGCCAACCATCCGCCCGCGCTCCATCACAGGCGTCTGGCTGATACCGTAGCGGCGCAGCAGTTCTACCGCATCGGCAATTGAGTCGGTTGGCGCGACGCTGACCACCATCGGCATAGTGCGCGAGTGCGTGCGGCGATAGGTGAGCACATCGTGCAGGGTGGGCTGATTGGTCTCCGCCTGCACCAGTAAGTTATTTTCGCGCATCCACGTATCATTGAATTGTTTGCTTAGATAGCCGCGCCCCGTATCTGGCAATAATACTACCACCACATCATTAGCGGTCAGACGCCTGGCATAGACGAAAGCAGCGCCAATAGCGGTGCCTGCCGAGCCACCCGCCAGGATGCCTTCCTCGCGCGCGAGACGGCGCGCCCAGTAAAACGAGGTGCGATCATCTACACGAATAACCTCATCAACCACCGAGGAGTCGTAGTTTTCGGGAAACAGTTCCATGCCAATACCCTCGACCTTGTATGGGCCGGGGATATCGCCGGAATAGACGGAGCCGGGAGGGTCTGCCCCAATGACTTTGATATTGGGATTTTGCTCCTTCAGGTAGCGCGCCACGCCGGATATGGTGCCGCCGGTGCCGATGCCCGCCACAAATGCGCTGATACGACCGGCGGTGTCGCGCCATATCTCAGGGCCGGTCGTGGCATAGTGGGTGGCAGGGTTGGCGGGATTGGAGTACTGGTCTGGACAACAGGCTCCTGGTATCTCCGCGGCCAAACGATGCGCTACGTTTTTGTAATGTTCGGGTGAATCGTGCGTAACACTGCTGGGGCAGATGACCACTTCCGCGCCATATGCTCGCAGCAGACTGCGTTTCTCCTCGCTGACTTTATCGGTCATCACAAAGATACAGTGATAGCCCCTGATAGCGGCGGCAATGGCGAGGCCGTGACCGGTATTGCCACTGGTGGGTTCAACAATTGTTCCTCCCGGACGCAGCAGGCCTTGCTGTTCGCAATAATCAATCATGGCTGGCCCAATGCGATCTTTCACACTCCCCCCCGGATTAAACATTTCCATTTTCGCCAAAATCAGAGGCTGCACATCGCTGGCAATGCGATCAAGGCGCATCAAAGGAGTATCGCCTATAGCGCCAAGCATGTTATTCAAGTAGCGCATTTCCCCGCCGGAATCATCATTTGTATTCATTGATCATCTATCCCTTTTGAACTATCTTTTTGTGAGCGACCACACTGTAGGGACGCGATTTAACGCGTTCACTAACATGGACGCGATAAATCGCGTCCCTACATACATTCTCAACATTTTTCGCATGATGGTCGCCCCGATTAAAATCATCTATTGACCAGCACGATCTGAATTTGATCAACGGATGATGGCAGGTGATCTGTGCCAAAGGGAAGTTGTATCTGCGCGCCTGTCACGCCGTGCTGCGCAGTAAGGAACGCCTGCGCTAACTGGGGAGTCGCACCTTTGATCGATTGCCGCCACTGAGCAGTTTGCTGCTGCGTAATCTGATAAATCCACAGCCCATGCACAGCCACGCTGAGATAGATTACGCCATTTTTCTCCTGCGATGTGATGGTAGGATTGGCAACTGTCAGCGGGTCTTTCAACTGGTAGTTACCAGCCAAACTCTGCGTAGCTTTCTCAGCCAGCAACTGCTGAGCCACCTGGCGCGCCACCTGTTCATTATACACCGTCACGCTTACACTCACATTCACCTGCACATTGACCGTAGCGGATGGCGTCCCGACCGGCTTATCCGGTAGTGCTTGCGTGATCAGGGCGGGCAGCGGAGCCTTCACTTCATTGGCTGCCATCTGACTCTGAATTTTTTGCAGCGCCTGCTTCTCAAGTCCGGGACTCAGGGCATTGCGCACACTGTCCAGGTCCGCCTGGGCCACTAGATGCATGCTGTGCGCATCTGTTCCGCCGCTGAAAGGCGAGGGATTGCTAACCATAACCCGGCTGTTACAACAAGTAGTAGAGAGCGTGCTGGCTGCGATATTTCCGGCGGCGCCGGGGACAGCAGCCTCAGCCGGGGCAAATAGAGTGCCATCTATGCCATCTTTTCTGGGCGGGATGTTGACCGACTGCGTAAGCACAACCTGCACGCCGCTGCTGGTCGTGAAAGATGCGCCAAACTGTAAAAAGAAGCTCTGTTGACTGCTATTATCGAAGAAGAGCGTGCCGACAGCCTGCGCGCCTGGAATGGTTTGCATGCCGGTCGTGGCCGTTTCGCGACTCCCGCTCACGGTGACAGCCAGCACGCGATCAGGAATAGCGCGCGTTGAAAGGTCAGGCTGTATAACCTGCGGCGAGGCCATCAAAAGGTAGGTATCCTGTACCTGCTGAGTCTGAACGGTCACTGAGACTGTAGCTACGGGGGACGCGCCAAGCAGCGGGAAACTGGCCGGGAACAGGCTAAATCCCAGCACGCGTGGCAGCACCAGCAAAAGCAAGAGGATCACAGGCACAAGGGTAGCTCCCACAACGGCCAGCGCAAAACGCCTGTTTTTCTGCCGTTTTTCTTTAG
>DATGGW010000216.1:0-6572 GCA_035308345.1 Ktedonobacteraceae bacterium
GATCGGTTGTCAAATAGCCGTTGCCGTGCAGCGAGTTCGCGCGATCATTGCTGTGCAAGTAATAGCGTGTGTTAACGGCGCGCGCGAGCGGCCATTCCTGTTCGTCGCGCCAGGCATTCACACCCATCACGAAGAGCTTGATAGGCGCTTCCTTCAGCATGCCCGTGTCGATGCCTTTCAGCCAGTGGTCGAACCAGCGCACCTGCAAACTAACAAAGTCAATCTGCAGATCAATAAAAGCCGCGGAAGAGCCAAAGCCGAAATTCAGTTCGCCAATAGGGTTGATAAAGCCACCATGCGACCAGGGACCGATAAGCAACTTGCTCTGCCGCGCTTCGGGCGTGCTTCCATGCTCTCGCATGGACTTGAAATTGGTGATGGTATCCTTCAAGTAGATATCGTACCAACCGCCCACATTGAGAGCCGGCGTCTTGATCTGCTCATATTGCCCGGCGATGACCATAGGTTTGATGAATTCATACTCTCGATCCATTGGATGGTCGAAAGTCGCAAAAAAGTACGGAGCTATATTGTGTCGCTGGACCGGGGCAAATTCACGCAGCGGCAGCGACCAGTAGCCCTGTTTGCCCAGCGCATCGGTTTCCTTCGCCAACATGTAAATCGCGCGCGCCAACGCCTGCGGGTTGTCGCGATGACGGCGCATCAACACATCCAGCCCCATCAGCAACTGCCAGTTTCCAGACTCCCCCAATTCCAGGGCACCCCCACGAAATACTAATCCATGGAAAGGGTCATTCCAGGTTTGGACAGGGATTATAGCTTTAAGCGCAGGTGGCTGAAGCACCGCCGCTGCCCACTGTGTGAAGCCAAAATAAGAGAGGCCATACATGCCGAGGCTGCCATTGCTATAGGGTAGCTGCGCCGCCCATTCAATGGTATCATAACCATCCAGAGCTTCATGCACAAATGGGATCCACTCCCCTTCCGAGGTCACACGCCCGCGTGTATCCTGCACGATCACCACGTAGCCGCGCCGCGCAACCTGCGCAGGGTTCATCACCGAGTCGCCAGCCTGGAAATCTTTGCCGTAGGGAAGGCGTGTCAGCAACACGGGCCACTGTCCCTCGCCCGCCGGTCGGTATATATTAGCGCGCAGGACTGCGCCATCTCGCATCCTGGCAGGCACATCAAAATCAACGACGATCTCCTGACCCATTTGCATTGCCATGAAATGGCTCCTTTTTCTGTATTGTGAATCATGTTTGCTTGAGCTATTGTACCGCTCTCATCATACAATCTCCGTGCGTCATAACGCAATGAAGCGACGGCACTTGATCTGGCTTGACACCGCAAACCTTTGTTGGCTATACTCATTGCATATTGATGGAACGCTATTCCATTGTGTAGAACATGAAGCCTGCGCCAGTGCAGTGGAGGAAACATGCGACACGGAGAACCAATCGAAGGAGAAACAACGGTACATATCGTCCATCGTGTCGCGAGCGTGCTGCGCGCCTTCGGCGATCAGAGATTGCTTGGCATTACCGACCTGGCCGGTGCAACCGGATTACCCAAGTCCACGACCCACCGGCTTGTGACGGCGCTGGTGAACGAGGGTCTATTGATCCAGGATGAAGACAGCCATAAATACGCTCTGAGTCTGCGCGTGACAGCTCTTGGAGCCAGTATCCTCAGTTCGCACACAGTACGCAAATCCGCGCGGCCCATTTTGATGGAACTGCGCGATCAAACTCGTGAATCGGTTCACCTGGCAGTGCTCGAGGGTATGGAAGCGGTCATCATCGATACCGAAGACTCCTATTTCTTCGTGCGAGCTGTAAACATACCTGGCCAGCATCTCCCGGCCCACGCCGTCTCTACAGGGAAAGCGCTGCTGGCCTATCAATGGGAGACGCGCCTGCGCGAGATTCTCAATCAAATGAAACTAACACGTTACACCAGCAATACTATTACCGACCCGCGCCTGTTGTTAGAAGAACTGCGCCTGGTGCGCCAGCGCGGATATGCTATCTCACTAAGCGAACTGGAAGAGGGTATTGACGCAGTGGCCGCGCCTATTTTCGACCATCTTGGGGCTGTCGTCGCGGCTGTCTCAATTGGTGGGCCGAGCGAACGCTGCCGCTCCAAACAGACCGAGTTCATCACAGCGGTCACGCGCGCAGGGCAGCAAATATCGCAGACGCTGCGCTACGTTGGCTGGCATTAAGCAAAAGTTAGAGGTCATCGTGACAAAGCAGAACAAAGGAAAGACTAATGCCATGCGTTTGCTTGATAAGCAGCGCATTGCTTATACGATCTTTACTTATCCAGAAACGATCCACTCGGCAAATGAGGTTGCGCCGTTGCTAGGCGTACCCGTCGCTTGCGTATTCAAGACACTGGTTGTCTTCGCCGACGAAAAGCGGCATCTACTGATCCTGGTGCCAGGAGATCGTGAATTGGATCTGCGCCTGGCCGCGCGCGCTATTGGCGCCAAAGAAGTACATATGGCGCCTCAACATGAAGCGGAGCGATTGACCGGTCTGAAAGTGGGCGGCATCTCTCCACTGGCGCTGCTCGATAAACACTTTGAAGTCTACCTGGATGCCAGCGGTGAGTATCTGGATGAACTGTACATCAATGGAGGACAACGCGGTATCAACCTATGTTTACATGTATCTGACCTACTCGCAGTTACAGGGGCGAAAGTCATCCAGGCAACTTCAGCGCCAGCTGACCGTCCAGTGATCAAACAAGATGCGTAGTGCGGACGCGGCATATTTCGACGCGTCAAATTTCATAGAAGGCGAGTCCTTTGTCTCAACAAATATATAACCTATCCTCATCTTATCCACAATGGCACATGACGCTGATTGCAGTAAAAGGGGCTGGCGACCTGGCTACCGGGGTCATACACCGGCTGACGAGAGCAGGATTTAAGGTCATGGCAACCGAGCTGGCGCAACCGACCGTGCTGCGGCGCACGGTGGCTTTTGCCGAAGCCGTTACGCAGGGGCAGATCACCGTAGAAGGCATCACAGCCTGCCGCGTATACACACATATTGATATGGAGCAGGCATTCGCGCGCGGCGATGTGCCCGTTATGGTTGATGCTGACGGAGTATTCCTCAAAGCGATACACCCGACCGCGCTAATTGAAGCAACCCTGGCGAAGCGCAACAGCGGCATCTCCATCAATGATGCACCTATTGTCATCGCGCTTGGCCCCGGCTACGAGGCAGGCAAAGATGCGCATGCCGTCATCGAGACCAATCGCGGCCACAATCTGGGGCGTGTCTATCTTCAGGGCTGCGCTGAACCCAATACCGGCGTGCCGGGCATGGTTGGCGGATATGCCGATGAACGCCTGCTGCGCGCGCCACGCGCCGGGTTACTCTATGGCGTGCATCACATTGGCGATCAGGTGCAGGCAGGCGAAACGGTGGCGATTGTCAAAGATGGCGCGATTACGGCCTCGATCATCGCCGCCATTCCCGGCATATTACGCGGCCTGGTGCGCGATGGCCTCCCCGTGCAGGCGGATATGAAGGTAGGAGATATCGACCCGCGCGCCGCGCGTGAACACTGCTTTACCATCTCAGACAAGTCACGCGCCATTGCCGGTGGCGTCTTAGAGGCGGTGATGTATTTTTTGCAGCTTCAAGGGCGACCATAAGGGCAGTAATTTTGCCGGCAGCGCTTGTGTTGTGTCCAGGCACATGATATGATGCAGATAGACAAGGAGGGTTGTCCGGTACTCATTATGCTCAACATTACCGCCTATCACTGCCCCACAACTATTAGCGAAGCTGTAACATTGCTTGCGGAGGAGGGACGTACCGTCATCGCCGGTGGTACCGATCTGCTGGTCAATCCGCGCTACATGGTAGGCGTGCGCGAAGTCGTCGATATTCGCAAGCTGGGGTTAGACTATATTCGTCAGGAATATGACTGCCTGTGTATCGGCGCAGGGGTTACTATGCGCGTAGCCGCGCAGCACCCACAGATACAACAGCTTGCCGATGGCATACTGGCGCGCAGCGCAGCCGTATGTGGCTCTCCCAACATCAGGAACACGGCTACTTTGGTTGGTAACATCACTTCAGCCCTTCCATCTGCTGACACGCCGCCATCCCTGCTCGCCCTCGATACGCAGGTTGTGCTGGCAGGCATTCAGAGGGAACGTGTTGTGCCGCTGGTCAATTTTTTCGTTGGACCGGCAAAAAGTGTGCGCGAGCGCGAACTGTTACGCGAAGTGCGCATTCCCCTGCACGACATAAGTAACAAACACGGCGGATTTTTTAAACTTGGGCGCACGGCCGAAGATATTTCCGTCGTCAATGCTGCCGCCGCGCTTGTAATAAATGACGGCATCATCACCACTGCTCGCCTGGTAATGGGCGCGGTAGCTCCCGTTCCATTACGTGCGCTACAGGCGGAAGAAGCTTTGCTGGGACAACCGGCTCGTGAAGAGACATTCCAGAAAGCGGCAGTTATAGCGCGAGAAGAAGTGCGCCCGATCAGCGATCAACGCGCCTCAAGCGACTACCGCAGGCGCATGAGCGAAGTCGCGGCGCTGCGAGCGCTGCGGCAGGCGGCGGGACTCAGTCCTCGTGGAGAGGAGTGGCGGCATGCCTGAGATTGAAATCGCGTTGAAGGTAAATGGACGAGCCGTAAAATGGCGAGCGCAGCCAGGCGAGACGCTGCTGGAAGCGCTGCACGCGCACCATCTGAAAGGCACAAAGCTGATCTGTGGCACGGGCGATTGCTGTGGCTGCGGCGTCATACTCGATGGTCGCTCCATCAACTCTTGTTGTACGCTCGCGGCACAGGCCGACGGCGCGGAACTGCTAACCATCGAGGGTTTATCCCAGGATGGCACACTGCACCCCATCCAGGAAGCCTTTGCCGAGGAGGGAGCCGCGCAATGCGGATACTGTACCCCAGGCTTCATCATGCGCGCCTACGCCTTCCTGCAAGAACATCCATTTCCCACCGAGGCAGAAGTGCGCGCCGCGCTGGCCGGTAACATCTGCCGCTGTACCGGCTATGTCAAACCCGTCGCGGCAGTGCTAAGAGCAGCAAAGATGATGAATTCGTTCTGAAACATTACTTGTTTCCTGGATGATAGCATGGTATGATTCTGGCATCCGGTGGAAAGGGCAGGACAAAGAAGATGGATCAATTAGACAGCTTTCTAGAACAAAGCCCTTACGAAGCTACAGCACGATGGCTTCTTGATACACTTGCAGCTTAATGGACCTCATGAATAACGACAACTACGAACCCGGCGCAGGAAACATCGCCGGTGCTGAACACCAACTCGTGCGTCAAATGGCGCGCACGCGAGTAGTTGGCCAGAAAGAGCGTCGCGTGGATGCGCGGCCATTGGTTACAGGAGCACCGGTCTACGCGGCTGAATTCGAGCAGCCTGGCATGCTGCATGCGCGAATCCTGCACTCGCCACACGCGCACGCCAACATTCGCCATATCGATACCACCAGAGCGTTCGAGCTCCCCGGCGTTTATGCCGTTCTGACGCATCACGACCTCCCGCGTGTCGCGCACAGCACCGCTGGCCAGCCATACCCGGAACCCTCGCCATACGATGCGTACCTGCTCGATAGCCGCGTGCGTTATGTTGGTGACTGGGTGGCCTTCGTCGCTGCCGAGACACCGGCTCTCGCTGACGAAGCCCTCAAGTTGATTGAGGTCGATTACGAAATATTACCTGCCGTGTTCGACCTCCTTGAGGCCATACGTGAGGGTGCGCCGCAGTTGCACGAGCCCGACGTTACCCACCCTAATGCTGGCAAACATATGGGCGATATCTACGATTCCGCGCATAATATCGCCGCGCACGAAGTAATTACGCATGGCGATTTTGACGCGGCCATGCGCGAAGCCGACATTATCGTCGAGGGAGAATATCACGTTCCATATATTTCGCACGCTGTGCTGGAACCGCACGTGTGTGTCGCGTACCTCGATGGTTATGATCGCCTGGTTGTCGTAAGCAGCACCCAGGTTCCCTATCACACGCGCCGCCAGTTGGCAGCCGTTCTAGAATTGCCCATCTCGCGTGTCCGCGTAGTCAAGCCGCGTGTAGGCGGTGGTTTTGGCAGCAAACAGGAGATGCTGCTGGAACCCGTGGCAGCAGCCCTGGCGCTGAAGACGCGCCGCCCGGTGCGCATCGAGTATAGCCGCCAGGAGGAATTTACCTCCGGGCGTTTCCGCCACCCTATGATTATTCGTATGCGCAGCGGCGTCAAAAAAGATGGCACCTTAATAGCCATCTCCATGCATTCGCTTGGTAACGCTGGAGCATATGGTACACATAGCCTGACTGTCACACGCAGCACGGGACATAAAACACTATGCCTGTACCGCGCCAAAGCCTATCACTTCCAGGCTGATGCCATGTACACCAACCTGCCTGTTACCGGCGCGATGCGCGGCTATGGCGCGCCGCAAGGCTTTTTCGCGCTGGAGTCGCATATCGATGAAATCGCTCACCGGCTCAATATGGACCCGCTGGCATTCCGGCGCAAGAATCATGTACAGAAAGGCGACTGGGACCCCATAGAGGGAGAAGAGATCGACGGCGTATG
>DATGGW010000217.1:0-5647 GCA_035308345.1 Ktedonobacteraceae bacterium
CTCCGTGCCACGATTGAAGAGTATATTCTTGACCATCGTAGCCAGAACCACAGCCCCAAAACGATTGAATGGCATACGCTCGCGCTCGGCAACTTCGCCGCTTTTCTGGAAAAGAAGGGCGTGACCTACGTCGAGGACATCGAGCGCTTGCATGTCCTCTCGTGGCTGGCCAACATGGGTGCGGAACCCGGCGCAAAGGGCAAGAAGCTGTCGGAACGCTCGGTTAACTGCTATGCGCGCCTTCTGCGACTGGCTGGAAGCTGAGGGCTATGTGCAGGAGGCTCCCTCGAACCATGTCAAAATGCCGAAGGTGGGCAGGCCACTCATCCGCATAATCGAATTTGAAGAGTTCGAGCGGATGTTGAAAGTCTGCGCGCCGCCTCATGAAACCGGCCTGGTCACTGACATTAACGCCGCTCGTAACCGCGCTATTCTGTGGGTGCTGTGGGATACGGGTATCCGTCTGGCGGAGTTGTGCGATCTGTGTCTGGCGAACTTCGACCGCGACAAAGGGACGATTATCGTGCATGGCAAAGGGAACAAAGAAAAACTCCAAATAATAGCATTCCAATCGGAAATATAAAAAGTATCCACCTTCTTTTCCTAGCACTGAGTATTGATTGCTCGATCTTCATAATTTCTAAATCAATTTCAGGCGCATCATTTAAACTTCCATTAACATTATTTGTAGTTGTTTGTACTTCCGTGTTGACATTGTTCTGCTTCCTCAATGATAGACACTATGATACTCAATAATAGTCATTTCATAAATTAAAGTCAACAAAATTAAGTTATATTTCCTTGTCATAGTCGTTGGCTTAAAGCTGGTGTAAAGAGCTATTTAAGGCAGCATCGCAACAGATTTTGGACGAAATCTGTTACTCAAGATGCCATGGAGTGGCTTGAGAGGACGATCGAGATGGGTTCATAATTTTTCTGTCTCTTCTATAGAGGTGCCAGTTACTTCACAAATGAAGGTGACAGCTTCTGCTGGTGCCAGAATTTCACTGTTAGAGCCTAATCTGCGAAGTGCTGCCAGTTTGGTCTGCTTGCGAAAGTTGCGGTCGTTAGTTACAAAGAAAGAATACCTGTTTCGCTTTCGGGCGGTTCTTGACAAAGGAAGAACTGTCATGCCATACTGGACATAGAACCGTTTTTCACGGGAGTTTTGAATCTCATGATGAACATGCATCGCTGAATGATCTAGACGCTTGCTCCCTGGAGATCGTTTCCCGACCGCCGGGCCGCGAGCACCGCATCCATCTTTCGCGCACCACCTTCTGCTGGTGCTTTTTGCCGTGCCCGCTCACCACCATCCTGCGCTCTCCTCTTTGGTTTTTTCCGTCCTTGACAGGACTTCCCGCACAAGCTGGGAAACCGTGATGCCTGTCCATGTACTCCTTCTACTCTTTGGAGGTCAGAACTATGCGTATGCTTCTGTCGGCGCGCCTCTCTGCTGTTGGGGCGACGGCGCGTCTGCTCTTTACGACTCACCCGCGCGCGTTTGTCACCAGCGCCGTGGGTTCCCTGATTGAGCCGCTTTTCTACCCGGCTCTGCTGCTGATTTTGCACCAGATGCTGCAAGCTATCACCGGGCCAGCGGGAACCGTGCAGGTGACCGGGGCGGTCACGGCCTCCGGCATCGCACTCGTCGCGCTGCTGCTGATCCAGCGCCTGGCGATCATCATCCGCGATGGTTCCTCAACGATTCTGCGCCAGCAAGCCTGGGTGGCGATCAGTACACGTATTATGCAAAAATTGCCCGCGGTGCCGTATTCGTTGTTTGAGAACAATGCCTTTCAAGCGCGGTATGGGCTGGTCATCCGAGAAGCGGCGCAGCGGTCTATTACCCTGGTGGACTCCTTGCTCTCCACTGTTCCGATTCTGCTTGGGCTGCTGGGCCTGGCCGCGACGCTGTTTGTCCTGGCGCCACTCATGGTGATCGCGCTGCTCGCGATTGCTATCCCGGCGATCCTGACGGAACGGCGGCTCAGCCAGGCTATGTATGGTTTGCAAGAACGGTCGGCACCCAGCCAACTGCGCATGGATGTGCTCACCAATATGCAGGTGGACGCCGATTTCCAGCGTGATGTGCGGGTCTACCAGAGCGACCTGGTACCGCGTGAATATACACGACTAGCAGAGGGCTACCTGGCCGACTTGAAGCGCCTCACGGCGCGTTTTCTCGGGTTACGCACCGGCGCTGCCCTGGCCCAGGTCATCGGCCTGGGGCTGGCGCTGGCCGCCGCCTTCGTGCTCATCAGCCGCGGGCAAATCAGCCTCGCCAGTTTTGCCGTGCTCATTCCTGGCGTCTCCATATTGTCTGGGATGATCAATTCGTTCCTGTACCAGTACCGCTCGTTGCGCGAATCGCTGCTGTATGCCGAGACGCTCTTTGGGTTCCTGGCCGCCTCCTTTGAGCCCGCCGAAGCAGCGTCTCCCCTCGCTCTCTCCGAAAAAGTCACTCCTCGGCTCGCAGCCATTCAGCTCGAGGAGGTATCCTACACCTATCCCGAAACCCAGAAAATGGCCCTCTCTGGCATTTCCTGTGTGTTCAAGCCGGGGCTGACGGCGATTGTGGGCACCAATGGAGCCGGAAAGAGCACCCTGATCAAGCTGCTCTCCGGCATCGTCGCACCCACCAGCGGCCGACTGACGGCAACACTGTCCAGCGGGGAGGAGACCACCCTTGCAACCTGTACCAGAGCCATCCTCTTCCAGGAGCCGGCCCATTTCCCGTTCAGTATCCGCCACAACGTCACGATGCGCTTTGAACGGCTTCCAGAAGAAGATGAACGCATCTGGGAAGCGCTACGGCAGGCCGGGTTGGAGGCGGTAGTGAGAGTGTTCCCCGATGGCCTGGAAACCGTGGTTGGTGCTGGCTTTGGGGGCGTTACTGACTTGTCCGGAGGACAATGGCAGCGCCTGGCACTGGCACGACTGCTGTACCACGATGCCCCGCTGCTCATGCTCGATGAGCCGAGCGCCAGCCTGGACCCGGTGGGGGAGCGCCAGATCTTCGAGCTGCTCTCGCGGCTGTCACGCGAGAAAATCATTCTGTTTGCCACCCATCGCTACGACACCATTCGCAAAGCCGACACCATCGCGGTGCTGGTCGATGGGCGGCTTGCTGAGATGGGCACCCACGACGAATTGGAACAAAACGCGCGTGAGTTCTG
Organism: Ktedonobacteraceae bacterium; assembly: GCA_035308345.1. Lineage (GTDB taxonomy): Bacteria > Chloroflexota > Ktedonobacteria > Ktedonobacterales > Ktedonobacteraceae > CF-113. Next base: position 3,180 of record DATGGW010000217.1, read on the forward strand.
GTCCCTCTACCTGGCCCAGGGATCGTCTCCCGCTTCTGATATCTCACCGTTTTAGCAAAGGAGATCGATATGACCTATACCCAGCGTCTCTATAATAGCGAGAGTGACTTAGCAGCCATACTGGCGTTGAAGCAGATATGCACGATCCCTCAGACGCTCTATGATCGGCCAACCATCTCGGATCTGCGCAGGCTGCTTGCTCCGATGTCTGGACCAATCACGGCCACGAGGAGTGAGAGCAAGCAAGCCTGGGAGAGGGCACTGCGAGGCATGTCCCCAGAACACAGGCAACGCGCGCTGACCCAGCGCCTGACGGCGCTGTGGGAAGATGCGGGCGGAAGACTGCTGGCCTATGCGGTCATTGCTCAACCGGGCAGCAGCCTGGCGTTCCAGGTCCATCCAGAGGTGCAAGGACAGGGACTGGAGGCAAAGATCCTGATGTGGGGACTTGAGCAAATGCAGGCCATGGCGCGGGTGCGTGGCTTCCCGCGTGAGCTGTGGTGCAAATGTCATGAAATCGAGCCGGAGCGCCGGGGCTTTCTGGAAGCAGCCGGGTTTCTACCCTTGTCCGAACGAGATATACGGCTGGTTCATCCACTTGATGCACCGCTACTCCCAGAACCGCTGCCGGAAGGCTTCTCTCTCCAAGAGGGCGTCAGGCAAGCGGAGCTGGATGCGTACCAGGAACTACACCAGGCGGTGTTTGATGGCGTGAGCATGAGTATGGACTATCACCAGTCCAGCGCCTATCAACCCGAGCTTGATCTGATCGCAGTAGAACCAACCGGACGATTTGCGGCATTCTGTGAATGCCAGCTCAAATGGGTCACGGACCGCCAGGGGGAGCAGATGGTTGGTGAAGTGGGCCTGATCGGCACCCGTCCAGAACTTGGGCGTCTGGGATTGGGTCGAGCGCTACTGCTGACCGGGCTGCACCAACTGCAAGCACGTGAAGCAACCAGCGCCTTTCTGGAAACCCCAGAACCGAATGTGATGGCACAGCGTCTGTTCACCTCGGTAGGCTTTGCGTATCTCTCAACCTGGCAGTGGTACACCAAGGCAGTGCTGTCTTCCTAACCCCGCTTTTTCTCCTCTCGACCTGCGCGACAGACCGAGAGGAGAAAACAGATCTATACAGTGTGATGTGTTCCTCGTTACCACCATTTTCTCGCCTTATCACAACCATCTCTTCTGTTCGGCCAGATGAGCCGCTTCCATCCGGTTCTGCGCATCCAGTTTCTGCAAGGTCGCTCATCACCTCTGGAGCGGCAGAGAAACATGGTCGACGTTAAAGAAAAAGAAGAAGATATTTCATGTGCTGCCGAATCTGAACATACCTCCACCGTTCACCGCTGAGTTGCCTCGTCAATAACCTGCTCCAGATTCGTCATCCAGCCCTCTTGCCACGCAGAAGCAAAAGCCTCTTCTCCTAGTTGCGCCCGTGCAGCGCCTACTGCTTGCTCATAGCCGACACGATCAACAGGCAGCCGGGGAACGTCTATTGCCTCGCGCAGGGCCTCTGCTGCTCCCCACAACTGGGCTGCCCACCGAAGCGCACCCTGGGTGGCGACCACCCTGGCCAGTCCCTCCAGGTTGAAAGGGGTCATCCACTTCTCACCTACTTGCTGGTTGAGCGCCAGACTCTGCTGATAATACATACGAGCTGCGGGCAGTTCACCCCGCTGTGTCTCAATCCTTCCTAACAGGTGCAGCAACCAGGCACTATACCAGGGGTCTCCCATCTCCCGATAGATGCTCAGACTCTCTTGAGCCAGACTGGATGCTCTTACCGGCTCTCCCTCAGAGAGGGCCAGCAGTGCGGCAACCCATAAGCATTCAGCACTCCAGCCTCGGTCGCCCACCCTGGCGATGAGTGCCTGTCCCTCCTGGAACCGCTGGCGCATGGTCGCCAGATCGCCCAGAGTAAACCAGAGCCAGGCGGCCGAGTGGACGAGCGTGCCACCGACCCAGAGCTCGTTGCCCGCTTGCCGGAAGAGCGCCAGTGCCTCCTCGAAGAGCGCCAGTCCCCGGGCGTACTCCCCAAGCGAGCTGACCTGCTCTGCCAATGGGAAGAGGGCCTCGGCAACTTCCCCTGGCTCTCCCACTTGCCGCAGGAGTCTCACCTGCTCTTCATGAAGCGAGACGGCCTCGACGATCTTTCCCCTCAACCAGGCGGCAGCTGCCAGTGAGCCGAGGGACTCAGCAATGCCGCAGGTGTCCTCCAGTTCTCGAGAGAGGGCCAGGCTTTGCTGGGCCACCACCTCGATCCGATCAATGTCGCCCTGACAATCCGCAACAGATGCAATAGCCCGTAAGACCCTGGCACGCACAGAAGTGCGGGTCCCTTCGCTCAAAGCGAGGGCGCGCTCTAGAAACATACGAGCCTCACGATAGTGCCCAAGGATCAGCCAGAATTCCTTGAGTGCGGCGCTCAAGCGCATGCCGATCTCTCTGCGCTCTGCCGCCTT